>JBEAPR010000046.1:0-3116 GCA_041164265.1 Bacteroidota bacterium
TTGATGGTAGGTGCTATTCCTGGTCAAATAGCAATTGTTGAGTGGTACGAACCTCCTAATCATGTTTCGGAATTACGTAGTTCTTTTTTTATAAATAGGTTAGATGGAATCCCATCATGGCAAGTGATGGAAAGGTCAGCTTCGGAATGTCAAACAGATGCTGTGTGTTATGAAGAGCTGGAAGATCAAAAAAAGGGAATTTGCAGAATTGTAATTGTGGTGGAAGAGGGTATGGGATTTTGTACGGGTACCCTGATCAATAATACTGCTTTAGATCAAAGACCTTTGGTATTGAGTGCCTTTCATTGTAGTGATGGATATACCCCTATTTATGATTTATGGAGATTTGATTTTCAATTTGAGCAAAAGACCTGCAGCGCTGGATTAGAAGATATTTCTTTTTCTTCTATCCTCGGTGCCGAGGTATTGGCAGGAAGAAGAGAAAATGATTTTTTATTATTTGAATTATCTGATTCCATCCCACCTCCCTTCAAGGTAACCTACAACGGTTGGGATCGTTCTGGGGTACCGCCAGAAGAAAGTATCATTTTTCATCATCCAGGAGGAGATGAAAAAATGGTAGCTAGTTCTTCCCAAGAAGCAGTGATTTTTACTAGTGACATCACTTGGAATAACTTTCAAGTAGTCAACGGAGATTCTATTCCGGTGGTCACTCCGGCCAGTCACCATTACAGGGTTCGATATCAGCAAGGCAAACTCATTGAAGGCAGTTCGGGTGCACCCTTATTTAATCCAGAGGGTCTGGTTTTGGGGCAATTACACGGCGGTAATGCAATATGCGATGGAGGAACAGCCTATTTCGGAAGGTTTAACCTTTCTTGGGAGGGTGGGGGAACTCCTGAGAGTCGATTACTCGATTGGCTAGACCCCATGGGAACCCAACCTAACACATTACCGCCATTGGTGGCAGATACTGTAGATATGGGTACACTATCTGGTCAAATTGTTTTTCATGATGAAGGAATGCCCAATGTTTTGGTAAGGTTATTAGATGGAGAGAATCAGACATTCTTAGAAGAAGTGTATTCTGACGCTTCAGGTAATTTTACCCTAACCAGAAGACCAGTAGGTAATTATTTTATTCAGTTTGAAAAACCCGATCGAGCCACCAATGGAGTGAGTACCTTGGATATTATACTGATCCACAGTCATATTATTGGAGTCAACCCATTTCAAAGCAATCAGGAGATGGCAGCTTCTGATATCAATGATTCTGGTTCTGTCTCGACGCTGGATCGAATTAAAATTCAAAAGGTTATTCTGGGAATTGACCAAACATTAGGGAACTACAGCGAATGGTTGTTTTTCGAAAACCAAACTAAAATTCCTAATACTGGATTTCCGGTAACCATCCGAAAAGGTAACCAGTCATTATCGATTAATGGCGTCAAATTAGGGGATGTCAATTTTAGTGCCCAACTCAACTAATAGCGCAGCCATATTTGCCCCGCTATTCCCTCTTACAGTGTCCTATGAGATTTAGACCATTCAACAGCTTTTTATTTAAAATCCGAATGGCTAGTTTTTCTAGTTGTCACCTTTAATAGGTTTCAAGTTCTTATCGTTTTCTACATTTTGTCTAGTCGAATGCAGCAACTCCATACAAATGATGCTTAAGGGAATTAATCACCAACTGAACTTACAACTAAAAAATGGACGATAAGTCAAGCTTTGCTGCTGTTTTTGGTTATTAAATCTATGTTAACCTTAAAAGTCCGAGAGGTTTAACAATCATCCTTTTTTTAAAAAGTTTGCGGAAGCATAGAAATCGAAACAGACTTTAGTCATTAATACTTTATTAATGTTTTAGCTTCTGAAGTTTCTCCAGTTTTTAGGTCCTTAATTTGAATGCTATAGGTCCCAACTGGCATATTCCTCAAATTAATGGCGCTTTGAACATCGGTAGTTTTTAATATTTTTCCCGAAGGGGTACTTATTTCGATGATATACCGATTGGGTTGAGATAGGGGCCTTTCCCATTGAATGGTAAAAAAGTCTGAAGCGGGATTGGGCGTTAGGCTCCATTTTTGGTCGTCAAACAAAGTATGGCGAGCAACGGAGGTACTGTTTTTTAGAGCAATATTAGCTTCAAGAACCTGCCCATTAACCAATTCAATAGTCGAAGTATCTGGAAGATAGCCTTCTTTGGAAACAATCATTTGAGTGGTCATGCCATCCGCTGAACCGGATTTGAATTGTCCTGAAAAATTAGTTTGAACCGTATTAGGGGATCCCACTATATTGATTTGAGCTCCGAATATGGGAGTTTGCGTCGATTCATCCACTACTACTCCTTTGATCCGAGCCGCCCTTTTTAATTGTGCTTCCACCACGTATAGCCCATTATTGATATCGGAAATGAGCAAAAGACCGGACTTAAAAAAGGGATACATCCCCCAAGCTCCATTATAGCCTTGAGTGATTTGAAGTTCGGTATCGTATTGTCCCACTTCAATTAAATGATCTGGAATGGAAGCATCAACGATTACTCCTCCATCCGTATAATAGCTGATGAATAGATAATTGTCTTTGACATGAACATTATGCGGAATAACATTGGTGTTTAAAGTCAAAGGAGGGCGAAAAATATCAATCCTTTGAATGTTGTTTAGATCTGTTATGTCATAGGCACCAACAGGGGCATTGGCCTTTTCATCAGTAGTGAAAACGTAATGGCCATCTGAGGTGGTCCACGCATTGTGAGTAAAGGTATATGGGGTGGTTATTCCCGCTAATCGGGTTATTCTTTCCATATTAGAAAGATCATAAATACCTAATTGACCTTGAAAGATTTCAGAAGCATACATTTTTTGATTAAGGGCAAAAACGTCATGAGCATATATAGATGGCCCTGTGGTTATGAATTCTGGTAACCCATCTTCTTGGGTAACGTCTAAAATAATAACTCCACCGCCAGCGATATTGCATCCCGCTAAATAACAAATTCCATTTTCATCGATATATAAATTATGACAATTCTTCAGAATGGAAAAACCTGGTAGGGTAGGAGTCCAGTTATAAGACTCTACAGATTGGGGTAGATTGGAAAGGTCAATAACCAATAGGCCATCATCAGAGCCCGGCTGGTCAGCGAC
>JBEAPR010000047.1:0-128790 GCA_041164265.1 Bacteroidota bacterium
TTCCAAATTTACTCCTTTTGCTGGCCTGCCTTCAATCACTAACAATCCTGGATCAATATTTCCAGTAACATAAGCATCAATAGAATTAAATAACTTCTTTTCTTTGAGTAATTGCCTATACAATCTTGAAGAATCACCACCTGCTAAAATATCTGATAAAACATCAGCGGTGTAAAATTGAGTGTCTATTCTTTTGGGGACTTTGAAAGCCATAAAAATTGCGTCAACCGGTGTTTTGGCATATTCTGATTGTACGGCTTTTGTAAGTTGCTTAGGTTCAAGAGGAAGAATTTTGTGACCCCGTTTACTATTTGGTAAGGTCCCAAACCATTTATTTACCAATTGTTCAGCCTTGCTTGCTTTAATCGGCCCACAAATACTCAAAATAGCATTCCCAGGATAATAATATTTATTGTAAAAATCTTTTACCTCACCTAAAGTAAATTGTGAAATATGTTCTGGATTCCTTCCAATAGTTGGCCATTGATAAGGATGAATTTTATATGCTAATGCAGAAAGATGATGCCAGGCATCTCCAAATGGTTGGTTCAGGCAAGTTTCATAAAATTCCTCAATGACCACCTTCTTTTGAAGTTCTAAGGAGTTTTGATTCAAATTCAAATCAAACATTCGATTCGACTCTAACCACAGAGCGGTCTCTAGATTCCTCGCTGGCAGAACATTATAAAAATTGGTAGTGTCGCTATTGGTAAATGCGTTGTTTTCTCCTCCGGCTCTTTGGATAGGCTCATCGTAATCACTTACTTCATGGGTGCCCTCAAACATTAAATGCTCAAATAAATGGGCCAAACCGGTTCTATCTGGTGATTCGTCTCTCGCCCCTACATCATATAAAATATTAGTCGCTACAAAGGGTGTCGAGAAATCTTCATGAATCACGACCCTCAATCCATTTGATAAGGAAAACTTATAAAAATCTATCACCTGTTACTTTTATAGACTTTTCATAACGCTCCCTCCCCCCAATTGGTTGAGGCATTTTAAGTCTAAATAAATTATGCAGCTTCCTTCACTAAATCCGATTTAGGTTCCATAACCTGTTTTTCCTCCGAAACTATTCTTACATATTTAAATTCAATAAATACCAAAATGGCAACAAATAAAATAGCTAACATATCTTTTAGTTTTAATGATTTAATTCCATAATAAAAGCTGAGATTTCCTCTTAATTTCAGGATAATCTTCTAGTTTAGTCATAAAGGGAACCTCCATCTCTTTGATGAATAATTTGGCTAAATCACCAGCTTGTCTAGCATATTGCCAATGCTTTCCTTGTGCGATCAAGTAGTCAATAACTCCTATTCTAACCAATTCGTATCCATCATGAGATTTGATTATTTCCCTTCCGGATTTTCCATTTACCATAACTCCCCTTTTTTCTAGCCATTTCTTTATTTTTCCAACTGTAATTCCTAAAATCTCCGCCCGATACTTCCACCAATAAGCAGTATTCCCTTTTCGATTTTTATAGAAATTAAAATGCCGTTCTTCACTTTTTAATTGAAATGATTCATCGGTCATGGCTTTACTCAAATGCATGATTTCGACAATCTCTTCTGAAGAAAAATTCTTCCGAAGTCCTGACTTCAGCTCTTTAGTTTTAATCAGTTTGGCTAAATCTAATTTATTTTTGAGATTGGAGCGCAGAACAATTTGCTTCGCAAAAGATAAGGTTAAGTAATAATCATCTTTCACATCACTCCCCGCCTCTATGGATTTTCTCAAACCATAATCCGTATTTCTTAGCGGCTTCCTAATCACCTCATCAAATTCATATACGTCAGCTAACCATTGGGAAACTCCATATTCAAACCTATCTTCCTTTCCTCCTAGTAATTCCCAAAGCTGACTTGCTGTAATAACAACTGTCCCTTTTTTGCTAACTAAAAAATCAGGTTTCATTTCATTTAATTTGATTCTCAAATCAAAAATAAACGAAATGTTTTAAATTACCAAATATTAAAAAACAAAATGTTTAAATAAATAAATCGCTGATTATTTTATCTGCTAAAATTTTTCCTGTAGTACTCAAAACCAATTTATTATCTATCTCTATCAAATGACCACTTTGTTTCCAAATCTGAACCGCAGCAAGGCTTTCTGATACCAATTCACCCATTTCTACTCCCTTACTTTGCCTTAATCCCAACATTAACTGTTCGTTATACTTTTCTTGTAAACTCAAATCCTCCTTTTCATATAAATATCCTTCATTGGGATTGGATTCCAGGAATTTAATATATCGTTGATTATCAGAAATATTCCATTGTCTGCTTTTACCATCAAAGGAGTGGGCAGAAGGGCCAATTCCCAAATAGGGTACCCCATTCCAATAGCTTCTATTGTGCTGTGCCTCATATCCTGGTTGACTAAAATTGGATATTTCATAATGATGCCATCCCTTGTCCTCCATCAAATTCATTAAAAGTAGATATTGGTTAGCTGCCTTTTGATCATCTAACCCCTGTTCTTTGCCTGTTCGTATTTTGTGTTCCAACGCGGTTCTAGGCTCCACTGTCAAACCGTAACAGCTCAAATGTTGAACCCCGTATGATATAGCAGTCATAAGATTATGCCTCCAAATTTCATCTGTAGTGGTATTTGCTCCAAAAATCAAGTCCAAAGAAAGGTTATCAAATCCTCCAGCTTTTAACATTTCAATACTTTCATGTGCCTCCTTGGCCTGATGTGCCCGATTCATATATTTCAAATCTTCATCATTGAAAGATTGAATCCCCAAACTAATCCTATTAATGGGAAGGTCTGCCCAAATGCGAACCCGGTCAGGTGTAATGTCGTCCGGATTAGCCTCTATGGTGATTTCCATATCTTCAGAAAATTGAAAATGCTTTTCAATGGTGGCAAATAACCCAGATAAAGTGGAATAATCCATAAGAGAGGGCGTACCTCCTCCAAAATAAATACTAGCTAGCTGTCTATTGACCAGATAGTCCTTTCTCAACTCTATTTCCCTATTGATTCCCCATACTATTTGAGGGATATTTTTTAACTGCGTAGAAAAGTGGAAGTTGCAATAATGACATGCCTTTCGGCAAAAAGGAAAATGTATATACAGTCCGGGATTAGATTCACTTACCCTCTTGTCAATAATTCGATCCATGAAAAATAAAATTTCCTCATTTTGAAATAGGGAACTTGATAGGCTCCAAATTGTCTCCTTATAGTTTCCACCCCTTTGATCATACTCCCCTCGAAATCAAAGTATTTGATTTCCTTTCGAGAAAAAGCCCACAATATAGCATTCCATAAAACCAATATTCCCGCTCCTTCTGATCTGTATTGAGCATCTTCTCCTGACAAATGATAATACACGGTGTCCGAATCAATCATCAAATAACCAGCCGCCAAAGGGGTGCCATCTGGATGATTTGCTAGGAAAATTTTTCTTTTTTCACGAAGTGATAAGGCTTGATCGTGTCGAACTAAATTCTCATAAGTATATGGGATTTGCAATCCCTGCCTTTTAAAGCTCAATTCATTTAAGTTATAAAATCCTGCCAAGTCTTCACTCTCTTGAATAGCAATCCCATGATTCAACGCACTCTCAATATTTCGTCTCATATTCCTGTTCATCCCCTCCCATAACTCCTCTTTAGATTGCTTATTCAAGCGATAAGTATAAGCAGTGCTTTGGCTAAACCCTTCCCAATAAAAAGGCAACCAATTTTTAACAACAGGATGAAAATTTTGCCTAAAAAAGACCACTTTGGGTAGTTGATCTGCAAAAAATTTGAAAATTTTTGCTTCCCATTTCAGCGTTCGATATGGTCCTAATATCCAAGGTCCCATATATTTTGTAAAATGGGGCATATCAATTAAGGGTAAACCCCACTTTCTACGTTTGTAATATGGCATTATAGCTATAGGACTTCCATTGTGGAGGTATATCAATCCCAACCAACCATCTGATCCGCAATTGGCATCCAAATACCAAGATTGAAAATAAATGGGAATCTGCTGCTCTCCCATAAGATTGATGGCATGTATGTATTGTTGGTTATTATTCACTTTTTCCTTATAATATATAAGCCATCCCTCAGCGGTAAGAGCACCTTTTCTACCCTATCGTCACTAGCAACATAATTATTAAAAGTATGAATTGCTGCTGTTTCTTTATCGGGATAAGAATTAATTACTTTTCCACTCCACAATACATTATCACACAAAATCCATCCCCCTGATCTTAGTTTAGGCAGCACCAAATCGTAATGTTCTTGATATTGTTTTTTGCCAGCGTCTATAAATACCAAATCAAAATGACTATCTGGGAGGGTAGGGATACATTCCTCCGCTTTCCCAATAACCAAATGAATATGGTCTTCATAGCCTGCCAATTCAATATATTTTTTAATAATTGGAGTGAGCTCTCTATTCACCTCAATGGTTGTCAACTTACCGTTCTGTTGGAGTCCTTTAGCCAAGCACAATGCAGAATAGCCCGTAAAAGTTCCTATTTCCAAAGCGTTGGTTGGCTGAATCATTTTGCTAAGAAATTCCAATAATTTACCTTGAAGAGGCCCAGAGATCATCTGCGGTGCTAGCGTTTTAAGGTGGGTTTCTCTTTCTAATTTCCAGAGCAACTCATCTTGATTCGATGAATGTTCTTTACAGTATTGATGTAATACTTCTGCAAATCTCGCCTCCATTAAATAGTCAGTTTAACCATTTTTGAACAATATCTAAAATTCCAAATAACTGACCTACGGCAATAACGACAATCAATACCAAAAGCCGATAGGCCCATAGATTAGCAGCAGGGTGACTAGTGGCAAAACGAGCCGCATAATACCCCCCAATGGTTTGCCCTAAAGCAAAAATCAAAGCTACATCCCAAATGATCATTCCCTTAATTTGGAAAATAATTACTGCCAAAAAAGTATAAAACCCAACCATTGCGATCTTCAAGCCATTAGAATGGACCAAGTTTTTTTTAGCACCTAAAACCGAAATAGCTAGGAAAAAAATCCCCATACCCATTTGAATAAATCCCCCATAAATACCAATGGCAAAAAATAAGAAGTACATCACCCATTTAGGAATTCGACTAGAACCCTCAACAGGCCTAATCCACCGTTCTGGTTTGACGAGAATAACCAACAACATTAAAACCATTAAAAACTTAAAAACCGAAAAAAATTGTTCGTTACTTACTTTAATGGCCAAAATAATTCCCAACACTGAGCCAAGAATAGCCAAAATAATTTCTACTCTATTGGACTTAAGATCTAATTTTTTATTCTTGAAAAACACCAAACTGCCCACAGCACTCTGTGTAACTATACCTACCCGATTAGTCGCATTAGCAATATTAGGTGGCAATCCCAGTACTTGAGTGAGTAGAGTTAGGGTGATAGCAGAGCCATTTCCCGCAAGGGTATTAATAGCTCCTGCCAGTGCACTTCCGACAATAGCAAGCACCACTATCCCTATATCATTTAAAGAGTCTTCCATTTCTCTGCCAAAATTTTATACTTCCAATTAACTTCTTTCATTGAGCCGTAAGCAATCATCCAACCCATTTTTCCATCTAAAAAACCCAGTTTCAAAATATACCCTTTAAACCACCTAAAGAATCCGCTTCCATATCTTTTCCACCATTTTACTCGAACTCCTTTCCTAAACATAGCTTCTGCAGCAATTTCAGCAAACTCTCGATTCTTGCGTTTAAAGGCAGTTACAGATTCATAGGAATAATGCAAAAGATGACCTTTCAATAAAATAGGCTTTGGCCTTGGATGGTAAAATTCAAACCTGTCATGCGGATCAGTTCCGCCCCAAGTTCCAGCACCTTTTTGCCACAACCTTAATTTTATATCAGGCGACCAATTCCCAAAATGAATCCATTTATCTGCTATCCTATTTAGCCTTTTAAATGTATATCCCTGTCCTATCCATTTTTTTTTAACTCCTGCAATGGAACACTGAAGGGAATCACTAAGAACCTCATCTGCATCTAAAGATAAAATGTAATTGTACTTAGCTTGCCGGGCAGCAAAATTTTTCTGCTCGATATACCCTGAAAATGGATGTTCAATAAACCTAACTCCATAATCTTCACAAATCCGCTTAGTCTGATCGGTTGAGTAAGAATCCACCACCACAATTTCATCAGCTACACTCATCAAAGATCTGAGACATGTTTCAATACGCTTTTCTTCATTAAATGTGATGACTACAGCAGAAATTTGGATTTCTTCCATTAAATGGTTTTCCCTAAAGTAAGAAAATTAGGATTTAATAGTGATGGTTTGTTATACAGCAAAGGTTGGTCATCATTCATTTGAGTAATCTTTCCTCCAGATTCTTCCACTATGATATCCGAGGCAGCAGTATCCCACTCCATAGTTGGCCCTAATCTGGGATAAAAATCTGCTTCACCCTTAGCAATCAACATAAATTTTAAAGAGCTTCCAGTTCTAACTAATTGAGGGTCATCTAACTTATCCAATAAATCCAAGGTTGGTTGATTCAAATGAGATCGGGAGCATACGACTCTTATACCTGAATGTTTCAAGGAAAAAGTAGAAGAAACTGCATTTTTAAGAGGTCCGTCTCCTATTTGAAAAAAGGCTCCCTCTCCTTTAGCTGCCCAATACAGTGCCTGTTGGACAGGAGCATATACAACTCCTAGAACAGGTCTGTTCTCGCAGATTAAGGCGATATTGACTGTAAATTCACCGTTTCTTTTGATAAACTCCTTGGTACCATCCAAAGGATCGACCATCCACAAGTAGGTATAGTTTTTCCTTTCTTCATAAGGCACCTCCTTACTTTCTTCCGAAACTATTGGGAAATTATATTTTAATTCCTGTAAGTTCTTAACAATTAAATCATTGGCTCTTTTATCCGCTATGGTTAAAGGGGAGTTGTCTGATTTGGTTTCAATGCCAGGATCGATGTCGTTTTCATAAACCTCCATGATTTCTGCTCCTGCAGCTATAGCAATTTCTTTGCATTTTTGAACTAAATACGGTAACATACTTTATTTTCGTCTTGGTAAAAAACACAAATTAAAACAATAATGGCTAAAATACTCGTTACCGGAGGCTGTGGATATATTGGAAGCCACACGTTGGTTGACTTGATCAATCATGGATTTAATGTCGTTTCCATCGATAATCTTTCCAATTCAGATGATTCGGTACTAGATGCTATATATAAAATCACTGGAAAAAAGGTAAAAAATTATCCAGTTGATTTGTCTGATCAAAATGCTTTATTGGAAGTATTTGAGAAAGAAAAAAATATAGCAGGCATTATACATTTTGCCGCGCTTAAAGCGGTGGGAGAATCCGTTGAAAAACCACTTAAATATTATGCAAATAATTTAGGAGGCTTAATCAATCTGCTAAATGCGATGAATCAATTTGCTATTCATCCTTTAATTTTTTCTTCTTCATGCTCAGTCTATGGCAATGCTGAAGCATTGCCCGTTACAGAAAATACTCCATGGCAACCTGCTGAATCCCCCTATGCGAGAACCAAACAAATGGGAGAGGAAATTATTAATGATACTCTGGTAGCCCATCCCAATTTAAAAGCAATATTTTTACGATATTTTAATCCAGCTGGGGCCCATGAAAGTGCATTAATGGGAGAGTCTCCAATCAATGAAGCTAATAATTTAGTGCCGGTTATTACCGAAACTGCCATAGGCAAAAGATCGTCTATGACCGTATTTGGAACCGACTATCCTACCAGAGATGGAAGTTGTATCAGAGACTATATTCATATCATGGATTTGGCCAATGCGCATACTAAAGCACTTCAATATTTATTAAATCCAAACCACGACAAGAGGAAAATAGCTTTTAATTTGGGAATTGGGGAAGGGGTTACGGTCTTGGAAGCCATTCGAGCTTTTGAAAAAATATCTGGTCAAAACTTAAATTATGTTTTAGGTGAAAGAAGACCAGGTGATGTAGTTGCCATTTATGCTAATAACAAACAGGCAGCTTCTATCCTAGGATGGCAACCTACTAGAAATATAGATGAAATTATGTCCTCTGCCTGGAAGTGGGAAAAGGCTAGAACATAGAGGTTTGACCACCCGGTTCTGTCTTTTCTACTTTACTTATTTTAGAATCAGACAACTTATTTCCTTTTGCCTTCCAACCTTTTAATTCAATAAAATTGTCTAGATCTAATTGACCTTTCAATTTATTTCCCTTAGAACCGTACTCAAAAGCCAAATGGATTCCCGCTTCTATCGTTACGAATAATAAGGATGATTTAGGGTGATCCGAAATAAAACAAAATTTCTGACCTGAAGTTTGAGTTTCTATTTGAAACCTCTTAACCATGGTCCATCCTTTTTCTCCATCAAAGTAAACTACCCCAATAGGCTGTTTTTCATCGTATTTCCCGACATACATAAGCTGATTAGGGACCAACCGTTTGGATACCTCAGGAACGATTAGTTCGTAGTGACCATCTTGATAAATCGCCAATAATTGGTCGCCCGTGTCAAAATCACCTAATAACAACCCCCTCTCATCAGTATTTAATTTACCACTGACTTCATCCATCCAATATTGTATAGCTCCTAAGGTGGATTTACCCACCTCCTTTCGCTCTACTTTTCTTACTGGATATTTAGTCAGTACGTTCCCCTGAGATCCCCTCCCTTTAATCTCTAACGTACTAAAATCAAAATCAAAAACTTTAATTCTAGCCTTACACCCTGCTGTCAAATAGGTTGTAATAATTTCAGATTCTCCATTTGGATTGGCTGAAAAATATAATAATCTGGAACCTGTTTCCCCTTTGGTAATGTGATAATCTCTATCTCTAGTGATAGCAGTTACTTGAAAGCGTTTAACATAAGACTTACCCGATGAGCCATCTAGGTAAACTGAATTGTAAGTAGTCCGTTCGTCCCCCTTTTTCCAAATGGCTACATGAATAATATTTTTCCCAACAAACACCTTATCCGCCATTCGAACGACCTTATATTGACCATCTTTTAAAAAAACAATCACATCATCTATATCCGAACATTCTCCCACCAGTTCATCCTTTTTCAAACCTGAACCAATAAATCCCTCGGCTCGATTAACAAACAATTTGGCGTTATTGGCAACGACCTCTGTGGCTTGAATAGTGTCAAAAGTCATGATCTCCGTTCTCCTTTCTCTTCCCTTTCCATATTTTTGCAAAAGGTCTTTGAAATAATCAATAGTATACTCCGTAAGATGCTCAATATGGTACTGAATTTCTTGAAGTAATGACTCTAATTCTGTTATAAGTTCTTCTGCCTTAAATTGATTGTACTTCGATATTTTTTTAATTCTAATTTCTGTAAGCTTTACGATATCCTCTTCCGAAATAGCTCTTTTAAGCCTTAATCTAGGATCACCCTTTTCCACTTTTTCACTAGGCCCAACTACAAATTTCTTCAATGCTTCCTCTATGACCTGAATTACTTCTTCCCATGATTCACAATCTTCTATATCCCTGTATATTCTATTGCTGATAAATATTTTTTCCAAACTAGCCAAATGCCATTTTTCCTCGGTTTCTCTCTTTTTTATAGCCAACTCGATTCCCAATAATCTTTTAGTATTAGCAGTACAAGCTTCTAAGATTTCCGTAACCGTTAAGAAATGAGGTTTATCATTAATGATTACACAGGCATTAGGTGCAATTGAAATTTCACAATCTGTAAAAGCATATAATGCATCAATTGCTAAATCGGGTGAAGTTCCTGGCATTAATTCAATTAAAATTTCAACTTCCTTAGCTGTATTATCGCTAATGCGTTTAATTTTTATTTTGCCTTTTTCTGTCGCTTTCAGAATAGAATCAATTAAGGATGAGGTAGTTACCCCATAGGGTAATTCACGCACCACCAAATTACTCTTGTCCGCCATTTCAATAGTAGCCCTTACTTTTACCCTACCTCCTCTTTTACCGTCGTTATAATCCGATACATCTATCTTCCCATAAGTCAAAAAATCAGGGTAAAGCTGAACTTTTCTATTTTCTAAAATCCTAATGGAAGCCTTAATTAGTTCTATAAAATTATGGGGTAATATTTTGGTGGATAGACCAACAGCAATTCCCTCTACTCCTTGTGCAAGCAATAAGGGAAATTTAACTGGGAGGTCAACAGGTTCTTTCTTTCGACCATCATAAGAAAGTTGCCATTCAGTTGTTTGAGGGTTAAAAGCAACTTCTAAAGCAAATTTTGTTAATCGTGCTTCAATATATCTGGATGCTGCAGCTCTATCGCCAGTCCTAATATCTCCCCAATTGCCTTGCGTATCAATCATTAACTCTCGCTGCCCTAAATTAACCAATGCGTCTCCAATAGCAGCATCCCCATGGGGATGGTATTGCATGGTCTGCCCAATGATATTTGCCACTTTGTGAAATCTGCCATCATCCATTTCCTTCATAGCGTGCAAAATCCGCTTTTGTACAGGTTTCAAACCATCGATAATTCCTGGTACAGCCCTTTCTAATATTACATAAGATGCATAATCCAGAAAATAATCCTGATACATACTATCTAGGGTAATCTCTATGTGAGATTCATTTTTTTGGTCGCTATTTTCTTTCATTTTTTTCGATCAATTCAGAGGACAAAGTTAGTATTATTCAAATCATATATCAAACATTTTGTTTCAACAATAAATCTTCCAAGCTACCAAGCAGCAGGAGTGTCACTATAGACGTTGTTAAAATGTTTTCTTTTTTTGAAAACCAATTGAATTAGGACTATATTTAAGTTTATAAACACATTCTATGGATATAGCACTAATTTTAAATGGCGAGGAAAAAGACCTGATTCAGGCTTGTATTCGCAATGAAAAATGGGCGCAGCGTATTCTATACGAAGAATATTACGGTAAAATGATGGGTATTTGCTTGAGGTATGCTACGAAAAAAGAAGATGCCCAAGATATACTTCATGAAGGTTTTATTAAGGTTTTTCAAAATATCACCAAATATCAGGAAGGAACCTCTTTGATTGCTTGGATGAGTAGGATAATGGTAAATAACGCAATAGATTTTTACAGGAAAAATATGCGTAGGAAAACCGAAAATATTGAAACTGCTTTTGAAATCAGTTCATTGGAGGCAGATGCTTTAAGCAAATGTTCTGAAAAAGAAATTCTAAAAGCAGTTCAAAAACTTCCTGATTCATATCGTGCAGTTTTTAATTTGTTTGTTATTGAAGGTTATTCGCATAGGGAAATAGGAGAAATGCTTTCTATTACTGAAAGCACATCTCGTAGTAATCTAGTCAAAGCTAGAATGAAATTAAAAGAAGTATTAGTTACAAATAGAAGGAAATGAGTCAAAAAGAATTTGACGATATTATTAAAAATAAATTAAGTTCTTTTTCTCCTTCCCAACCAAAAGGAGATTGGTCTTCTTTTGAAAAGAAAATGGAAGCAGATGATCATTTTGACGAGCTGGTTAAAAATAAACTCCAAAGTTTTGAGGTTCCTTTTGATCCTAAATCTTGGAAACCTTTAGCAAGAAGAATAGAATCAGAGTTCGGATGGCTAAATAAGGTGTTTCGATTCAAATTAATAGAGTTTTCTTTTTTACTATTAGTTACCTATTTCCTCAATCAAGTTCCAAATCAATTTGACTCGTCCAAACCTATTAATTTCAATATTGAAAATAGTATTTTCTCTGAATTACGCCCCACAAAAGAAGAACCTAAAGCAATTTTATCAGAAAATCCAAAAATCGAATTAGTTGAATTCAAAAAAATAGCCAAAATTCCTTCAACTGAAAAGAAAGTTGAAACCGAAAGCGTTAAGGAAGATATTTTAGCTGTAAAAGGATACTCACCAGCCGACGACCTTATTACTGAAAAAATTCTCGAGATAGAAAGCGGTCAAGAAGTCACTAAATTCTCTTCTGGTTCTCCTAAAATATTGGTTAGCAATACTATGGAAGAATTCCATAGAAATATGGCACTTAATTTCTTTTATGGAGCAGATGTCAACAGAATAGTGACACCTTTTGACCCAGAAAATAGGTTCGATAGATTAGACAGGTACGCACATGGTTATTCCTTAGGATTAACCGTCGATATATATCGACCTAAATACATTCTTCAAACTGGATTTATAATTTCGAACAAGCATTACTCTCCTAGACAAGTCATTTATTATGCTGGTTCAGTAAAAAATGGCTTTTTTGGAAAGCAACTTGAAGATATTGAGGTCAATATTCTTACCTTGCCTCTATACTTAAAAAGGGAGTTACTTACTCTTAAGGCATGGAAAGTATCAGCATTGGCAGGTATGGCATGGAATGTTGCCCTTAATGCTGGTTACCAAATTCAACTCAAAAGTTCTTCAGGATTTAACACCTATAAATCGGCAAACCTAGACAATTTGGTTAGTTCAATTAGAGGTAAGCAACTGAATCAAGGGTGGTTAGAAGGTGGAGGATTTATGGAAAACTCTTATTTGTCGTTTGATTTGGGTTTGTCTTTTGAACGACCTATTGGAAACCGCCTCAATTGGTTTGTACAACCAACTTACAGACATACTAATAGAAAACTTGGTAATGGATTGGGACCTGATCAAGATATTATCAATACCTTCTCTTTATATTCTGGAATCACCTTCAAGCTGGGTAGATAAAAATGCCTATTTATTTTGTTGAATTAAAGGCTGAATAGCGTCAACCGTAATTTTGTGTCCTCCATCTGTTTGAACCAAATGGGCATAGGCTTTTAACCTACTCATGCGCTTGATAGCCTTTTTATTAGAAATAATAGGATCGTTTCTATCAAATATTAACATTACTTCTTTCCCAGTTCTTTTCAGGTTTTTTCTAATCCTTCTTGGCTTTACAGAAAAATGAGAAAGAGAAACCCAGCTTCCAAACATCCGGGTTCTCCTTTCTATATCGTTCAAATGGTTTTTAAAAAACCTATGAGGTAATCCATTTATGGCTCCTGTAATCTCTAAAAATTTGGTAAACTTTAGTAATGCCAAATCAATTCTATCCCAATTGGCTAGTTTGAGTCTAAATTTGAAAGGAATTTTTTCCAAATGTCTAATCCACCTTGTTCCAAAACCGTCTGGCGAAATGAGATAGAGTTTATCAATCGATTGAGGGATGACTTCAAGTAATTTGATTCCAATTCTACCTCCCATGCTAAATCCTACGATTGAAAAAAGAGAACAATCCTCTATTTCCATTATTTTTTGACAAATTTCAGCTATATCTGGTGCTGTAAAATGACCATGTTGCCAATCTGATTCCCCATGGAAGGGCAAATCTATAGCATAAAATGTTGAATCTTTAGCTAATGACTTAGCCAACGGCAGCATATATCTCGCATTATTAGCAAAACCGTGAAATCCAATGAAAAGCTGGTGACCCTCACCGACTTTTACCCCTCTAATTATTCCTTTAGAAGTGGTTATTGAAAAAGAAGCTTCTTGCAAATGAACGTTTATTAATTATTATGATAAGCAGCATTATGAGCCAAAGTGGCACCACATGTCGCACAATTTCCAGCTCCACTGCTACCTCCAGCACAACCATTGGTGCATACATAATGATATACCCCTGTATTAACTGTACCGATGGATAAAGCGGAAGGCGTACTTCCAGCATTATTTGTACCAGAAGATTGATTTTGGAATAAAGGACTTAATGGCTGACTCCCTTGTGGAGCGGCCTGAATTGGTGATGCTGCGGAAGGCGAGCTTCCTTGGTTGTGAAATGCCTGATTATGAAGATAAGTCGAACCGCAAGTAGGACAAGTACCTTCCGTTGGACCACCGCTTCCTTCGCAACTGTTTGGACAAATATAGTGTTGGACGCCAGTATTGGCAACTGGTTGATTCTGCGCAGGTGCTGTTTGATTGTGGAAAGCCTGATTGTGAATATATGCCGACCCACATGTAGTACAAGTTCCTTCAGTTGCACCTCCACTTCCCTCACAATTATTAGGACAAATATAATGTTGAACGCCAGAAGCAGCTGGCATTGGTGTATTATTCATAGGCGCAATTTGGTTAGGTCTATTGGGATTAACCGTGTTATTGGCAGTGGAATCCTCTTGATATCCCTGAGCGCAAGAAAATAATAAAACAGTACTACTTATTAAAAACATCAACTTTTTCATATCAACAATTTTCTTATTTATTACAAATTAAACTTTTTTATTCTTGAAAGAGCCACTTTGGACTCCCTTTCTTTAATCGTTGCCCTTTTATCATAAACTTTTTTACCTTTTGCCAAAGCTATTTCCATCTTAGCGAAGCCACGGTCATCAATGAATAATTTGACAGGTACTATAGTCAAACCTTTTTCTTTAACCTTTTTTTCAAGTTTTTTTAACTCCTGCCTCTTTAATAATAGCTTGCGTATTCTTCTTGGTTCATGATTAGCAATATTACCAAACTCATACTCAGCGATAAATAAATTTCTAATAAAAAGCTCGCCTCCCTTAAATATACAAAAGGCATCAGCTAAATTAACATTTCCTGATCTGATAGATTTAATTTCGGTTCCTTGTAAAACCACCCCTACTATGAGTTTTTCAAGAAAACTATAGTCATAAGCTGCCCTCTTATTAAATATTTCAACCCTTTTCTTAGCTTTTTTTTTCTCTGCCATTATCCATTAAATCCTGAAACACAAGTTAATCCTACCCCGCATTTAAATTTTCTAAAGTGTCCAAAATAGAATGTAATTTTTGTTTCCTTTGTTCAATTCTTGGTGGCGCCACTCTTTTATCACAATCCATCTTCCCACATCTTTCACAACTATTATTTACTAAAACTGCTTCTGAAAGTAAAGGGTCAGAAACCCACTTTACTTTATTCTCCAAATTTCCATCCATTCTAATCCCGATTGAAACACTAACTTTTTTAGTTTCGTCTACCCGATGCAATGACCCCATACTAATCACCAGATACTCCTCTTTACTTACTATACTTTTGGCCTTTTGAATATTTATCTTTAGTTCTTTATCAACTTCCTTCAAACTACTTATTCCAAGCCATTTTCTACAATAGTGTTCATTTGATCCGCTTACATGAAGTTGAGGCTTAATATTGATATGTAATTCTCGATCAATTTGATAATAATCAGACTCTGGGTTTCCAACCAATCGAATAAAAAACATTTTATCCATACCAAAGAATTTTGGCAAAACATTGGTTAACCGATGAAAAAACATTTCTGGAGAAACATCATATTGGTAGTAGATATCCCAAAAAAGTTTAGTATCCCATTTGGGGGCTTCTAACCATCTCTGGATATTATGAACAAAGGAGGCAATGGGTAAATGTAATGCTACAGAAAAATATATAGCCTTGGAATGATTCAATACTTGCTCGAAGGTTTGGGGTCTAATAATAGAAGAGGTATTAGACCTTTCTTTCAATTTCAGAACCGAAAAACCCAATTCTTTTCCAAATTCAAAGGCCAATTGTCGTTCTGTTAAAAGTCCGTTGGTAAGAAACTTTCTTTCAAGTGGTAAAAACAAGGATCTGAACTCACTCAATATTGGGAATTTATCTAATCCACCTGGAATAATTTTATAATCATATTCAGTAGATAGAATCATTTCCAAATTTTCCGATGAAACTGGATGTTTATCCTTTAAACGATGCATTTTTATGAAAGAGCTAGTTACTTCTTCTAGATCTTCAAAATAATTGTGATTGAGTTCCAAATAGTTTTTTAGTGCAACAAAGAAAAAATTTTCTTCCTTAACCTCATGATTGTGAGACAATTCAATTAAAGTTGAGATAAATGCACCTACTCGAATTGGGGCATTAGCAATAATTTCAACCACCTTGGAAAGGTCAATCCCATAAAGGTCTAATGGTAATTCATTGAGAAAGTTAGATTTGAGCAATTGAGCAACGGGTGCCAATTGGTCTTCCAAATCAGAAGACTCTAGCTGCTCTTCAGAGGTATTTAAAGCATTAGCCAGCATCCCCAATTTTTCTTTCTTTGGAAATTTTTTTCCCCTTTCAATTTCATTTAAATAGGAAATCGATATACCACTTAATTTAGAGAGCTCCAAAAACGACATACCCTTTTTCTGCCTAAGTAGTTTAACCTTTAGACCGAAAATAATTCTATCGTAAACGCTTTTTGGTTGCATTTAATTAAATATCCACATTGGCATATTTAGCATTCGCCTCGATAAATGCCCTCCTTGGTGGGACCTCATCCCCCATCAACATCGAAAATACCCTGTCCGCCTCTTTAGCATCATCTATTGAAACTTGTCTTAGAATTCTGGTATCTGGATCCATGGTGGTTTCCCAAAGTTGCTCGGCATTCATTTCACCTAAACCCTTATATCTTTGCACTTTTACACTACTATCATTTTCTCCAGAACCATACGATGCAATGGCATCTTTTCTTTCCTCTTCAGACCAACAATACCTGAATTGTTTACCTTTTTTAACTAAATATAAAGGAGGTGCAGCAATATATATATAGCCTTGTTCAACCAATAGCCTCATGTATCGGAAAAAGAAAGTAAGAATTAAGGTAGTGATATGGCTTCCATCCACGTCGGCATCCGTCATGATGACGATCTTATGGTACCTCAATTTTTCAATATTTAATACCCTTTCTCCCCCTTCTTCTTCTTGAATACTTACCCCTAAAGCTGTAAAAATATTTTTGATTTCTTCATTTTCATATATCCGATGCTCTAAGGCCTTTTCCACGTTTAAAATTTTACCCCTTAATGGAAGAATCGCCTGAAAATGCCTATCCCTTCCTTGTTTAGCTGTTCCCCCTGCCGAATCTCCCTCCACCAAAAATATTTCAGCTTCCTCAGACTTTTTTGTAGAACAATCCGCTAATTTTCCAGGAAGTCCACTACCTGTAAGCACATTCTTTCGTTGAACAAGTTCTCTTGCCTTTCTTGCTGCTTGGCGAGCAGTTGCCGCTAGTATTACCTTGTCCATCACCCGCTTTGCCTCTTTTGGATTTTCTTCCAAAAAAGCACTTAAAACATCCCCCATAGCTCTCGAGACAATCCCAGTAACCTCAGAGTTGCCTAGTTCTCCCTTAGTTTGTCCCTTAAATTGTGGTTCAGGAACTTTTACGCTAATTACAGCTGTTAGACCTTCTCTAAAATCTTCAGCACTTGGTTTAATTTTCTTAAAAAAGCCATTGTCTTCACCGTATTTCTTAAAAATCCGGTTTATTGCCATACGAAAACCATTCACATGAGTACCTCCTTCTCTAGTATTGATGTTGTTTACATAAGAATAAATCAATTCAGAATAAGAAGTATTATACAAAAGAGCCACTTCGACCTCTACATTATCCTCTTTGCCAATAACGTGAATAGGATGTTCCAGTAACCGTTGTTTAGAATTGTCTAAAAAGGTAACAAACTCTTTTAGCCCTCCTTGGGAATAAAAGGTCTCGGACTTGAAAACCCCATTTTCTTCTTCTCTCTCATCAATCAGCGTTAAAGTCAATCCTTTATTTAAAAAGGCTAGTTCTCTTAATCGATTAGCGAGAATTTCAAATTTGTAAAGTGTAGTTTCAAAGATGGTTGCATCGGGCAAGAAGGTAACTTTTGTTCCCGTAGCTTCGGTATCTCCTATAATATTTACTTTAGAGGTGGGAATTCCCTTTTCATAAGTTTGCTCAAATAACTTACCTTCTCTGCTAACCTCTGCTCTTAAATGAGAAGAAAGTGCATTTACACAAGACACCCCTACACCGTGCAATCCTCCGGATACCTGATACGTATCCTTATCAAATTTCCCTCCGGCATGCAATACAGTCATCACCACTTCTAATGCTGATTTTTGAAGTTTTTCATGCATCCCTGTTGGAATTCCTCTTCCGTTATCGATTACGGTAATAGAACCATCTTTATGTATAACGGTATCAATCTTGGAACAATGCCCAGCTAAATGTTCATCTATTGAATTATCTATGACTTCCCACACCAAATGGTGCAATCCTTTAATATCGGTGCTACCAATATACATTCCTGGACGCAATCTAACCGCCTCCAATCCTTCGAGTGCCTGAATATTACCTGCACCATAATTTCCATTAGACGAGCTATTTACAGATTTTTTATCATTATTTTCCATTACACAAAAATAGGTATTTTTAGTCATAAAATAAGTGATGATAACCTATGACCAATCCCCTTCAAACTTAAGGGAAACGGCACATAAATTAATCTTAAAAGCGGGTAATAGAAAAGTTTGGCTTTTTTACGGCGACATGGGAGCCGGCAAAACTACCCTTATCAAAAGTATTTGTGAATATTTGGGAAGTACAGATGAAGTCACCAGCCCTACTTTCAGTATAATAAATGAGTATCAAACCAATCGTAATGAAGTTCTATACCACATTGATCTTTATAGATTAGAAAATTCGAATGAATTAATTGAATTAGGGTTTGAAGAGGTGGCAGATGGCAGCCATTTTTGCTTCATAGAGTGGCCTGGAATTGCAGTTGATTTTCTTCCTCCAGATTGTTTTCCAATACAAATTGAAATTATTGATTCCACCCATAGAAAAATTTTATTTTTGTAAATAATATGGTTTCTAAATGAGCGATCAAGGAAAGAAGATTCCCATTCCAAAGGAGCTGACTCAAGCCGGTGTGGAAACAATGACGGAAATGCTCCCACAAAAATTAAATGGTGGAAAATTTACCGTAGGAATCCCGCTAGAGTTAACCAAAGGAGAGAAGAGAGTGGCCCTTATCCCATCGTCCATTCGAACATTAGTCACTCATGGCCACCAAGTTTTAGTTCAATCTAATGCTGGTACAGGCGCCTATTTTACTGATCGAGAATTTTCTGAAGCTGGGGCAAAAATTTGTACTAGTCCGAAAGAAGTTTACGATTGTGACCTCCTCATTAAAGTTGCCCCTCCCTCTATTAAAGAAATAGAGCTGATGAAGCCCTATCAGCTCCTAATTTCACCGCTGCAGTTACCCCTCATCAATAGCGACTATGTTCAAAAATTGCAATCCAAAAAGGTAATTGCGTTAGCAATGGAATACATACAAGATGAAGTTGGAACTTTTCCAATTGTTCGTATTATGAGTGAAATGGCTGGTCTCAATGCCATCTTGACAGGAGCCGAACTACTTTCCAAAGCCAAGGGGGGGAAAGGAATGTTATTAGGTGGTATATCTGGCGTACCTAGCGCTAAGGTGGTAATCCTCGGTGCAGGAATAGTTTCCGAATATGCAACTCGGGCTGCCCTAGGGCTCGGTGCAGAAGTTAGGATTTTTGATGATAATATTTACAAACTAAAAAAGATTCAAAATAAAATAGGGAGACCCCTTTACACTTCGGCAGTAAATCAAACTTATCTAAAAGAAGAATTAATCTCCGCAGATTTAGTTATTGGTGCCATGCACTCAAAAACGGGAAGAACGCCCATGATTGTTGACGAAAACATGGTTATGTCCATGAAAAAAGGCAGTGTAATCATTGACGTTAGCATCGACCAAGGAGGCTGTTTTGAAACATCTGAAGTGACCTCGTTTGAAAATCCGACATTTGTCAAACATGACGTCATTCATTATTGTGTACCTAATATGGCTTCCAAAGTAAGTCGAACCGCTTCCATTGCATTTAGTAATATTTTAACTCCCATCCTATTAAAAGCTGCGCATCCTGCAGGTATTGAATACTTTATAACCTCTCAACCCGGTTTGAGGAATGGCATATACTCTTATAAAGGATTCCTTACCAATGCCTACCTCAGTCAACGATTCAATTTGAAATTTATGGATCTTAGCCTATTGATTACCTCTCAACACTAATTTACAACCCTCTTTAGTTGATGAATCTGAATGGGGTCCTTTTCTCCAATTATAGTATCTTTAATATACTTCTCATTTATCCACTCTACCATTCTATCGTGAGAAACGGTTTCTTTCTTACTAAAGGGTTTCATCATAATATATTCCGGCTCCAATTGTTTCAAATCAGCTATTATTTGATCTACGGGAATTTCCATAGCTTCAATGTGTTGACTTTGCCAAAAAAGAGAGGGATGAACGTAAGGGATTGGGCTTTTTTTATCCAACAAATAATAAATTATTTGTGAAGAATTGCCCGTATAAATTTGGTCGCCCGCTTCCATTTTTCCACTTAAATAAGCTGCGACTTCTTTATTATCATCCGGCCGATCCCAATAATCTAATTTTTGAAATATAATGGCTATTAATGCCCATAGTACAAATACGATAATTCCTGTCTTAGTTTGGTATAAACCTTTGAATTTTGACCTCAAAAAAGTCCCTTCCTTTGCCAATACCAATCCAAACATTAAGCTCATCGGAACCATCGATTGAATAAAGTAATGTCCGAAAAATTTACCCGGAATTAATGCAGATACCCAAGTTAAAAATAGCCAAAATTGAATATTCCAACCAAGTGAATTATAAATCCTTCGATAAAAAAATATTCCAGCCATAAAGGAAATAATGCAAAATCGCCCCAAAAAATCTATTAAATGTAATGGGTATTCCCAAATAGGCGCACTAGATGGATAACGACCTGACACCTCAAATGAATGAAAATAAAAAGTATCCCAATGACCTAGTGACCAATACCAAAAAGCCACTCCAAAAAAAGGAAGGATGCTGCCTAGAGCCATCCAAATTACTTTACCTATGCGTTGGACTAAAGTAGCATCAACAGTTAAAAGTACTACCAATCCTAATCCAACCATATCAAATAATACGACATACTTGATAACAAATCCAATTCCCAATAATAATCCACCAATAAAGTATCGTCCCTCCCATTGCCCCGTCAAAACAATCAAAGCTGCCAAAGCGCTAAAAAAGGTAAAATAAGTTTCCGTATTAGGGCTAATACCATAAAAAGTAAAAGTTGAATTCATTAGAAGGAAAGCCAGTCCTCCCAAAAAAGCTGCTTTGGTGTGGTGGGTTCTTAACAATATTATTTTAAATATAAAAAAGGAAGTACTTCCAATAAATAAAGTTGCAAGAATCCGGAATGATACTATTCCAGTTAACCCTAAGACCTTCATAAAAAAACCATATATCAGAAATATTCCAATAGGCTTAGTATCAAAAACGTCCACCCAGTATAGCTGGCCAGCTGTTAAAGCTTGAGCAATAACCAAATAAGTAGAGTCGTCATGATCTATTACGGAAATGAAAAGGGAGAAAAATCTTAAAATCAAGCCAAGACCGACAAAACTAATCCACCATTGAATATCCTTACTCACCACCCAATTTTTGAAGAAGCGCAGTGATACTTACCTCAGGTGCAATTATTTCCGCTAATTTTTCAATTGGAATTCGCTCCTGCTCCAAGGTATCTCGATTCCTTAAAGTAACGCAATGGTCTTCAAGCGTATCGAAATCCACTGTAACACAAAAAGGAGTTCCAATTGCATCTTGCCTTCTGTATAACTTACCAATACTTCCTGTATCGTCGTACAAAACTTTGAAGTGGGGCTTTAGTTGCTGAGTTATTGCTCTAGCCTTTTCTACCAATTTATCTTCATTTCTTTTGAGAGGCAAAATAGCGCATTTGACAGGTGCAAGTGCTGGATGTAGTTTTAAAACCTCCCGTTTATTCTCCCCTTCTTCCAATTCTCCAATAGTTTCTTCAACTAGTGCATTACTCATCATAGCCAAGAACATTCTATCCAATCCTATAGAAGTTTCCAGTACATAGGGCGTATAACTTTCCTTAGTAGCGGGATCAAAATACTGCAATTTCTTACCAGATAATTCTTGATGACTTCCCAAATCGAAATCCGTCCTTGAATGAATGCCTTCAAGTTCCTTAAAACCAAAAGGGAAATCAAACTGAATGTCTACTGCAGCATCGGCATAGTGCGCTAAATTATCGTGATCGTGATATCTATATTTTTCATGGGGAACTCCAAGTGCCAAATGCCATTTTAATCTCGCTTTCTTCCAATAATCATACCACTCCTTTTGGGTCCCTGGCTTTATAAAAAACTGCATCTCCATTTGCTCAAATTCACGCATTCTGAAAATGAATTGTCTAGCAACTATTTCATTCCTAAATGCTTTTCCAATCTGAGCGATCCCAAATGGAATCTTTTGTCTTGTAGATTTTTGAACATTCAAAAAATTAACAAAAATCCCCTGTGCAGTTTCAGGACGCAAATACAATTTACCTTCTTCTCCAGCAATGTTTCCCAGTTGAGTAGAAAACATCAAATTGAATTGCCGAACATCAGTCCAATTTCTCGAACCACTTTCCGGACAAGCGATTTCCAACCGTTCAATTAAATTCTTCAACCCCTCCATGTCATTATTTGACATAGCACTTGCCAATTCCGCCTTTATTTCATCGTATTTCGCTTGATTTTGTAAAACCCTTGGGTTGGTAGAAATAAAAGTCTCCTTATCAAAAGCGTCTCCAAATCTTTTAGCAGCCTTTTCTACCTCCTTATTAATTTTAGCCTCTATCTTATCCAGATAGTTCTCTACCAACACATCAGCCCTGTATCTTTTCTTGGAATCCTTATTGTCAATCAATGGATCATTAAATGCATCTACATGACCTGAAGCCTTCCAGGTTTTTGGATGCATAAAAATAGCTGCATCTATACCCACAATTTCATCATGCATATTAACCATGGCTTCCCACCAATATTTTTTAATATTGTTTTTCAACTCCACACCATAAGGACCGTAATCATACACAGCACTTAATCCATCGTAAATCTCGGATGATTGAAAAATAAAACCATACTCCTTACAGTGGGCTACCACCCGCTTAAATAAATCTGATTGATCCGCCATAATAGTCTTTATTGGAAACCACAAATATCTTAATTTAAACCTGAATTCAAACCTATTTGCACAAAAAGGGTCATAAAACCTGACGCAATATATGATGTGATTGTATTTCGGGAAAACCCTCGATATGCAAACGGTAATACTTAATCAAAACCTCTAAAACAAGTGCACGTTCCCTTTTTTTCAAAGGAGTTGTCGAATCTACCATTAGTTGACCTAGTAAACTAGAAGTTTCTAAATCGGCGAAATCATTATGATCTGGAATATCTCCTTCAAAACAACCTTCCCGCATATTAAAAAAATAGTTTTCCCCATGATCTGGAGGTAGAATAGGTTGAAACCCCAAATATCCAGATAGGCGTAGTAAAAAAATTATATGATAAACAGGGTTTCTCTCTTCCATGAGGTCTAAGTTTACAAATGACCGGTAAAGAAAATCAAATAACCCGGGCTCCGGATTGGTTTGCCTAATAGCTTTCCTTATCACATCCGCCATAAATAAACCCATAGAGCCCTTATACAAATCAAAAGGAATACCCCTGAATACCTCTGCATTATTGATTTCCCTAATGCGCTGAAGATGACCTATATTTTTTTCATAAACCACCAAGTTTAATAAAGCCATTACTTGAAGACAACTGGGTTTGATTTTGGAATTTTTACCCCTAGCTCCATTTATAATATATTTTCGCATCCCAATTTCTTCCGTATAAATCTCAGCGATTACGCTTGTCTCCCCATAAGCAAGAGTATGCAATAAAATACCTCTAGTTTTCACCAACATATATAGAACTTTCCAGCATCTTAGCCATTAATATTTAAAAATCCTTCAACGGAACAGTTTAATATGAACAAAAACACCATAGCATCCATTTGCCAATCCTTAGAAATTCAACCAGATGAAACTTTCTTAGATGAAAAAATGCTATTTGAAGCACTAAAATTAAGAATAAGCGAGTTACTGGAGAACAGACCAGCCTATTTGTTTACCCTGATGTATCGCATTGATGTTTCCGAAAAAGCTGTTAGAACAGCGCTTTCCCCTTCGGGAAAAGAGGATCCAGCAGCAACATTGGCACTTCTGGTCATTAAACGCCAAAAAGAGAGGATAGCCGCCAAAAACGAATACAAACAACCCCCAATTGAAGGGTGGAACGAATGGGAATAAACTTCACTAACAAATGAACATAGGATTTGATGCCAAAAGGATTTTTCAAAACTTTACTGGGTTGGGAAATTACAGTAGAACATTAGTTGAAAACCTATTAAAATACCACCCTGATTACAAATACAAATTATTTTCTTCCCATGTTCCTCATCATCCTTTCAATGAAGTTTTTCAACATTCCAATAATTGTCAGATTATTAGTCCTCCACCAGCACTTCCCTTTAAATCATGGTGGAGAAGGAGAAACCTGATAAAAAATCCACTATTCCAAAACCTATCTGTATTTCATGGCCTTACCAACGAAATTCCAATAGGAATCAAAAAAACCAATATCCCATCTGTAGTCACCATCCACGATTTAATTTTTAAAGAATATCCCCAGCAATACCCAGCTATAGATCGATATTTCTATAATCAAAAATCAAGAAAGGCTTGTGAGGAGGCTGATCGAATTATAGCTATAAGCGAAGCAACTAAATCTGATATCGTAAAATATTATCAAATCCATCCAGATAAAATTTCCGTAATCTACCAAGATTGTTCGCCTATTTTTAAAACCCCTCCTTCGGAAGAGTATTTGCAGTTTGCCATACAACAATTTGACCTGCCACAAAACTTCATTCTTTATGTTGGAAGTGTCATTGAGCGGAAAAACCTCTTGACCATTGTCAAAGCCCTGAAGATTTTACCCAAGTCCTTGCAAATTCCATTGGTGGTTGTGGGTCAAGGCAAAAGTTATGAGAAAAAAGTAAAAAAATTCATTCAACATAATCATTTAAATCATCTCGTACAATGGCGCCAGATACCCTATAATCATTTGCCCGCAGCCTACCAATTGGCCGAAATGTTTTTGTATCCTTCGCATAAAGAAGGTTTCGGTATTCCTATTATTGAAGCCTTATCAATCGGAACCCCTGTCATCACTTCTAATACTTCCTCCTTAGTCGAAGCCGGAGGCGAAGCGGCCCTCCAAATTCCCCCGACAGATGTGGAAGCATTATCCCAGGGAATTGAATTAATTTTAACCAATATTCAATTACAAAATAAAATGGTTTCCATAGGCAAGAATCACGTTAAAAAATTTGATGGAGAAAAAGTGACTCGTGAACTTGTTCAGCTTTATCGAGAAATTAGCAAGGACTAAAAAAAAGCCGTTGCATCCATGAACGATCAGGATTATAAAAATATAGAGCCACAAATTCCACAGCTACCTGGGGTCTATAAATTTTTGAATAAGGAAGGCACTATCATCTATGTGGGCAAAGCTAAAAACCTTAAAAATAGACTCAATTCCTATTTTGGGAATCGAAAAGATAGAGCAGGAAAAACTAGGGCAATGGTCTATAATGCAGATATGCTTGAATTTACTATCGTAGAAACGGAAACCGATGCCCTACTTTTAGAAAATAGCCTTATTAAGAAATTTCAGCCTAAGTATAATGTAATGTTAAAGGATGATAAATCCTATTCTTACATCTGTATCAAAAACGAACCCTTTCCAAGGGTTTTTATCACTAGAAGAGTAATTAGAGATGGCTCTTCCTATTTTGGTCCCTATACCTCTAAAGGGCGAATTAAAAACGTTTTAGAACTGGTCAAGCAATTATTTCCACTGAGAACTTGCGCGCATTCCTTAACACCGGAAAATATACAATCAGGTAAGTTTAAAGTTTGCCTAGAGTACCACATAAAAAATTGTAAAGGAGGTTGCGAAGGTTTCGAATCTGCTGAAGACTACCACGAAAAAATAAATCAAATAAAAAATATACTGAGAGGTAATTTCAAAGAAGTACGACAACACTTTGAGCTAATTATGGAAAATCTGGCTGCAAACCTCAGATTCGAAGAAGCTCAAATCATTAAGGATAAACTTGTCTCTTTTGAAAATTATCAGCACAAATCCACAGTAGTCAGTACTTCTATAACAGATGTTGATGTTTTTAGTATTCAAAGCAATGACAAAGAAGCGTATGTAAATTACCTGAAGATCGTTAACGGAGCTATTATACAATCCCACACTCAAGAATTAATCAAAAATCTCGACCGAGAAAATGAGGATATTCTAGAATTCGCCATCCCTCAATTAAGAGACCGATTCAATAGTAT
Organism: Bacteroidota bacterium; assembly: GCA_041164265.1. Classification (GTDB taxonomy): domain Bacteria; phylum Bacteroidota; class Bacteroidia; order Chitinophagales; family Saprospiraceae; genus CALAZP01. Next base: position 26,088 of record JBEAPR010000047.1, read on the forward strand.
TGCTACAGAAATAATATTACCCTTTAAGGTACAGTTGGAAGATACTAGTTTGACGCAAACCATACCCTTGAAAGGAGACAAACGAAAATTATTGGACCTCTCCGAAAAGAATGTTAAATACTATTTCATGCTGAAAGAAAAACAAGCCCTTTTGGCGAAAAATAAAGTATATCCTGCAGAAAGAATCTTAACAACTCTAAAAGAAGCCCTCCAGATGGATAGATTACCCTTGCATTTAGAGTGCTTCGATAACTCCAATCTCCAGGGAAACCAACCCGTTGCGTCTTGTGTGGTTTTCAAAAACGCCAAACCCTCGAAAAAGGATTATCGACATTTTCATATCAAAACGGTAATTGGTCCAGATGATTTCGCTTCTATGGAAGAAGTGGTAGGCCGCAGATACAGCAGACTCTTAAAAGAAAAGAAAACATTACCACAGTTAATTGTAATAGATGGAGGAAAAGGTCAATTAAGTGCTGCTGTAAAAGCTTTGGAAAAATTAAATATATTGGATCAAGTCACCGTTATTGGGATTGCTAAAAAATTAGAAGAAATATTTTTCCCCGGAGATCCAATTCCACTTTATATAGATAAAAAATCTGAAGCTCTGAAAATTATCCAGCAAGCTCGAAACGAAGCCCACCGTTTTGCTATCACTTTTCACAGAAATCTGCGGTCCAAATCTCTAACTGGATCTCAACTAACTGAAATTGACGGAATAGGAAAGAAAACAGCTGAAAAATTGTTAAACCACTTTGGTTCAGTAAAAAAAATAAAGGAGGCTACCGAAATGGAATTATTGGAAATTGCTGGAAAAAGTAATAGCCAAAAAATAATTGAGTATTTTAACAAACAAAGGCTCAATCCTTAAAGCTTATTGAATGAAAAAAACTTTTTTTGCCTCGGATTTTCATTTGGGGATTTCCAATAGCTTAGAAAGAGAAAAAACTATCATAAGGTGGTTGGATAAAATTGCTCCGGAGGCACAAGAAATATTTTTAGTCGGCGACGTTTTTGATTTCTGGTTTGAATACCGCAAAGTTATCCCCAAAGGTTATGTTCGTTTACTTGGAAAATTGGCTGCGCTATCCGATCAAGGGATACCCTTGCATTTTTTTACGGGTAATCACGATATGTGGATGTTTAAATATTTTGAAGAAGAGTTAGGAATTCTAACCCATCGAGCACCTATTATAAGAACCATAGATAACAAAAGAGTAATGATTGGTCATGGAGATGGTCTTGGTCCCGGTGATCATGGTTATAAGTTTCTGAAAAAAGTTTTTAATAGTTCATGGGCACAATTCTTTTTCAATTGGATACACCCCGATCTGGGAATCTCATTAGCTTCTTTTTGGTCAGGCAAAAGCAGATCAGCCCAGAATCAACCTCCTAACTTTTTAGGTCCCGAAAAGGAATGGTTGATTCAATATTGTCTCCATATCCTCGAGACTGAAAATATTGATTTCTTTATTTTTGGACACCGACATCTTCCAATTGATTTCACCCTGAATCCTTCGAAATCCAGATACCTTAATTTAGGAGAATGGATTCACTTTAATTCTTACGCTGAATTCTTTGATGGAGATATCAAATTATTGTTTTTTGAAAACCCTAACGGAAAAATATTTGGAAATTAAATATGAAAATTAGAATAGCAGATAACGAGTTAAGATTTCGAATTGATCCGCAAGATCTCCTTCTATTGAAAGAAAAAAAAGAATTGAATACCACAATCTCCATTTCACATAACGTTACTTTTCATTGTATCCTTAGCTTAAGGGATGATTTGGAGCAACCTTTAATAAGTATGTCAGACTTCAAACTACACCTTCATCTTCCCAGTGTTGAAACCTCTCAATGGCTAAAAAGCGACAAAGAGATTACCCTTTATAAGAATCTATTATTAGCTAATTCCCCAACGGTCTTAACTGTTGAAAAGGACTTGCCCTGCAAACATTAAAAAGTCAGGTTGCCTCCAATATATTGGGGCATCAAACCTGTGGCATTAATTAATTCCAATTGATTCTTTTGCCAGTTTAATAAAGATTTAATGCGGTAAATTTCGGATTCGATTAACTTAGACTCACGAGCGTTGATGATAAACAAAGAGCTTTCACCTAATTCAAATTTTAAGTTTTCAAACTCCAATAATTTAGCAAAATTATACCTTGCTATAGTAGCTAATTCCAATTGTTCTGCCAGAAAACCTCCTGTATTTACATAGTTTTGAATCTTTGTAAAAATTTCATTCTTTGTTCTTTCATTATCCAAATTCAAAACATTTGTTTTTACATCAATCAAATCTCTTTTTCCTCTTTCTTTTCTTAAAAATAGAGGAAAACCAAATCCAATAGATGCCCACCTATTATCTAACAACCAATTACTGATATCATTCATGGATTGCGAATTAGATAGATAATTAAAGGAAACTTCTAATTCTGGTTTGAATTGCTCCATAGCCCATTTTCTTTCCAAAGTCAGCTGTTGTTGCTTAATTTGTAAAGCCTTTAATTTAGGATGTTGCGTCCCAACTATTTCGATTAATTTTTCGTCACTTGGTAAATTTCGAATGGGAAAGTATTCCATCTCTTCTGGAAAAATGGTCAATCCTGTTTGATAAGCCTGTATAGTTTCATCCCACAAAAAAGTGGTCAAATTCAACCATGATTGCTGAAACTCAATCAGGGCCTCATTCCTAGATTGAATTCTACTCAATACAACTGTATAGGCCTCTAGGGTATCCGCTGCTGCATAATCATAGGCCAAAAACCCATTTTTAATTGCTTCGAACCTATTAATTGCTAAATCTAGGTATTGAGTGTAAGCTTCAAGAATAGCTCCTGAATACTTCCAATTCAAATAGTATTTACTTGCATCATACAGCAATTCATTCAACATTATCTGTCGCTCAGATTCATTCAGAGGTCGCTGTAAATTAGCCGTTTGAACCAACCATCTGCGTTCATCATACAGCAATCCTTTTCCCAAATTGATTTTTAAACCAAAGGAACTTTGCCCAACAGCTGGAATAAGATTTTCAGGGTTAATATTAGTTCCATTAGCAACTTTGTAATCAGCAACCACTTCAATGCCAGGATTTAAAGGCACACTAATACCTGCCTTTCCTATTGAGTAATAATTTTTACCGTCAAAAGTCTTATTGCTCCAATCCGCTTTTATTTTTGGGTCAAATCCTCCTTTAGCCATCAATAGCATTGCTTCAGCCTCCTGAACTTTTTGCTGCGCTATTAAAGCTGTGGGATGATTTTTCATGACGCTCTTTAAAAAATCGAGCATGGTCATGGTATCTAACTGCTGGATTTGTGAATGACTTTCAATTGGTAAAAAAATAAAAGAACCAATTAGAATCAACCATTTCATTTAGTAGAATTTTTATAAAATTCAGGAGGAAAGCCGTTTAATTGTCTCCATATTTCATACCAAATTGGCACATTATTTAGTAAAGCGATTCCTTGGGCACCTGAGCCAGGCCTTAATTGTTTGGGCCAAGGTTTTTGGCTGGCATCCTCCGCAATCAATATTCTATATTTTCCATTTGAACTTATATTGTTGTCAATCGCCTTAACATTCCCTTTAAAAGTTCCAAAGAATGAACCGGGCCATCCAGAAAAAACAAATGCAGGCCATCCGTCAAAAATAAATCTAACTTCCTGTTCTAATTCTATTAAAGGGAGGTCCATAGGGTTGATATAAAGTTCAACAGCTAGTTCATAGAATCCGGGGATTATACTCACTAAAGGTTCGCCTTCTTTTAAAATTTCCCCTATACCAGGCTTAATGACCTTGGTAATATAACCATCTTGAGGAGCTGTCATATAATAAAAAGAATTTCTCTTTTCATAGTTCGCAGCTTGAATTTCTAATTTATTAATTTCAGAAATAGTCTCGTTGGCTTGGGACAAAGCAGAAAAAATATCGGATTGAATTTTAGCTATCTTTTGCTGAAACTCAAAGTTGTTCATCTCTAATTCTATCCCTGCATTTTCTAAAAAAACTCTAGAAGATGCTAACTTATTTGTATTACCCACTAATTTAGTAGAGGTCTCTTGCCATTTGAGTCTTTTACCCTCCAAATCAGTAAGCGTTTTAATTCCCGATTTGTAAAGGGTGTCAAATCGTTCCAATTGACGACTCGCTATTTCAAAATCTATTTGGGATTGAATTTGCTCTATACTGTCCGAAATAACTTTGAATCCATATTGGTCAATTTTATTTTTTAACGAATTAATTTTTAGAGCTTGCTCTGCTTCAAGTGACTTAGCCTGAAGTTTTAAAGCTTCAATTTTTTGCCGATAGGCATTCAAAGATTCCTCTTTAGCTCTAATTTGGTTTTTCGTCCGTTCTACTAATTGGGGATCGAAATATTCCTGTTTGATCTCGGATAAAAAAACAACAGTATCTCCTTTTTTTACATAGTCACCTTCCGTAACATACCATTTCTCTATTCTACCTGGAATAGCAGAATGAATGGTCTGAGGCCTTTGCTCAGGTTTCAACGTGGTAACCTCCCCTCTAGATTGAATGTTTTGAGTCCAAGGCATGAAACTGATAATAAAAATGAAAAAGAAGACGACAACCAATCCTTTTCTAAAGTTTTTTCCTGCACTGGATATACTTGATTTTTTGAATGAGTTAAAAGAATCAATGGAGAGTTTATTAGTAATGGTATTGTTTGATATATTTAACATGCCATCTCAGTTTAAATGGTTTGAGTTCCAAAAACATTCTTAAAATGAACTGTATCTTTTACTTTGTCGAAAGTATCTCCCAGGACCATTTCACCAGCATCCAGAATATAAATTCGATCAGATAAAGAGGCAATATATCTGTTATCTGTAGAAATTACTAAAGTCCAATTTTTCTTGGGATCCATTAACATATCGGCAATTGCTTTTTCTTCTGCAGGCTCAAATCCACCAAAATAACCACTCAAAATAACCAGTTTAGGAGCCCCTACGATGGCTCGAGCCAATAACAATTTCAAACGAACACTTCCTGGTACGTTCATGCCTTGTGGCAGTAGTATAGTATTCAAGCCTTCCTCTTGATCTTTCAGATAATTGTCTAATCTAACTTCTTGAAGAGCCTTGGTAACTTCCTTTATTCCGATACCTTTTCTGCCTAAAGAAATGTTTTCAAAAATGGTTCCTTCAAAAATATCCTCCTCTGCACAAAAGTCTCCAATCATCTCCCTTAATTCAGTTAATTTGATACTTTTTTGTGGTATTTCATTGTATAGAAGCTGTCCATGGTAGTCCAGCAACAAGCCAGAAAATACTTTAAGCAATGTAGATTTACCCGATCCATTATAGCCCGCCACACATATTTTTTCCCCAGCTCGAATATTTAATGATATTTTCTGAAGGGTAGGACGTATGGAATTAGGGTAAAGATAGGATAGGTTTTTTACCTCCAACGATAGGCTATCCGTCCTGAAATCTAAATCATCAACTGAAATACCTTCCTCATTTTCTAATGGAAGATCTAATACAAATCCCAATTTGTCGATAGCTGTTAAAACATCATAAACCGTATCCATACTCAAGATTAGTTTCTCCACTGAGGCTAGAATTAGAATCACAACAATTTCCGCGGCGACAAACTGTCCAATATTGATTCTGTTGTCAATGACCAAAATACTGCCTAAAAACAGTAATGCAGCTGTAAATAATGCTTTGAAAACCACAATACTGATGTATTGAGTTTTCAAAACCTTAAAGTGATCCAATCTATCATTAAGATATTTTTCTACTAAGACATCCGTTTTTTGTAAAGAAAAAGAGGTGTTGCCACTTAGTTTAAAGGTACTCATGGTTCTAGCAACCTCTTCCAGCCAATGGGCTACATTATACTTTCTGCTCGATTCATTTATACTGGTTTGAATCCCATTTTTGCCAGTATACCTAAAGATTAAAATCAAAACAGTAATCAAAATGAAACTGTAAAAAACAAAAAATTGATGGTAGAAGGATATGAGCAGTAAGCCAAAGAATATTTGTAGTACCGATGTAGTAATCTCAATTAAAAGTTTAGGAATTCCCTTCTGAAGGGTAAGGGTATCAAAAAACCTGTTGACCAATTCGGGAGGGAATTTGAAGTGGATATTTCTCATCTGAAACCTCGGCAATCGATATGAAAAATCAAAGGCTGATCGGGCAAAAATCTTTCTTTGAATGGTTTCAGTTAAAATCAATTGTAATACTCTGAAAACCCCTGAAAATGAGGAGGCAATCGTCACAACAATGATCAATAATATTAATGAGGCTGTAATTCCCCCTCCTGCAATTAGGCCAATTATAGCTTGAATTCCTAATGGAAGGGTTAATGCTATAAGACCTGACAATATAGAGTATAAATAGATATAGGTAATCTCTTTTTTATCTAGTTGCATCAATTTGAGCAACCTTGTAATAGGCTTTAACTTAGTTTCCCCAGCTTGCATTAGTCATTTGAAATTTTAGATTGATTTCTTTTTTTAAGATTTTTCGAGCTATAAATATTCTACTTTTTATAGTTCCTAATGGTGCATTTAATTCATTTGCTATCTCTTCGTATTTGTATCCTTGCAAATACATTTTAAATGGGACCTTCAACCACACCTCCAAATTTTCAATTATACTTGTAATTTCTTCGAGATAAATTTTTCGCTCCCCTTCATTTTGTATTGAATTATTTTCGGATTGCTGGCTTAAAACATATTCATTCTGGCTTTCGTTTAATGAATGCCTTCTTTTATTTCTTCGGTAATTGTTAATGAAGGTATTGCGCATAATGGTCATCATCCATGCCTTAATGTTGGTCTTGGGAATAAATTGACTTTTATTTTTATATGCCTTAAAAGCGGTTTCCTGAAATAAATCATGGGCTTCTTCTTTATCTTTAGTTAAACTAAATGCAAAACCCAATAAGGCCTGTTCATTTTTCCGAAATTGCTGCGTAAATTCTATAGTGGTCATTGTATTTGATTTAATAGGTAAACTAGTAAACATCATAGTAATACTATCATTTTGATTTAACCATCTATTCTTTTATTAGTTGCATACATTAAAAAAAATTAATGTGAAGGGAAATTGGAGTTATTTGTTAAAAGGTTTTAGGAGTTATTTGGTGCTAGAAAAAGGAATGGCTACTAATACTTTAAAGGCATATGCAGACGATATCAAAAAATTATTCAATTTCCTTGACCATCATAGTGCCGATGAAAATCCCATATCGCTGAAGGAGGAAACTTTAGAATCATTTCTAAAATATTTGGTTGAAATGGGCCTGGCTAAAAATTCAGTGGCTAGAATTATTTCTTCCATCAAAAACTTTTACAAATATTTACTTATAGAGGGTTTAATTAAAAGTAACCCTACTTCTAATTTTCAAAGTCCCAAAATAGCTAGAAAATTACCTGAAATACTCAGTATAGATGAAATCAATTTATTGATTGAATGTATAGATCACAGTACGCTCCACGGCTTAAGAAATAGAGCAATATTAGAAACACTTTATGCCTGCGGTCTTCGGGTAAGTGAATTGACCCATTTACAAATCCATCATTATTTTCCAGATATTGGATTTATCAGGGTTTTTGGAAAAGGAAATAAAGAACGTTTGGTACCTATTGGAAAAGCAGCCATTCACCATATTAATACTTACATAAAACATGCTCGAAATAAATTGCCCAGAATAAAAAAAGGAGCCGAAGGATATATATTTCTAAACAGAAGAGGGGATATTCTTAGCAGAAATATGGTTTTCGCAATCATCAAGGAACTTGCCGAAAAAGCTGGAATTAAAAAAAATGTTAGTCCGCATACTTTCAGGCATTCCTTTGCCACACATTTAATTGAAGGGGGAGCAGATTTGAAAGCAGTCCAAGACATGTTAGGCCATGAATCTATTACGACCACTGAAATATATACCCATTTAGATACAGCCTTTTTGAAAGAAACCCTGATAAAGTTTCACCCCAGAAGCTTTAAAGAATAGCTAAATTAGCTGTTATGAAAATATATTTATCAATTATACTAGGTTGGCTGTTAGTCTCTTGTGCAAATATTGTAGCACCTATCGGTGGCCCCAAAGATGAAATACCCCCTCATATCGACTCCCTTAACTCTTCAATATTTTTTGAAACCCAATTCGAAAAGAAAAGAATTATATTAACATTTGATGAATTTGTAAGACTTGATAATCCTGCTCAAGGAATTCTCTTTTCTCCTCCTCTCGATTACAGACCTTCTTACAGCCTTAAAAAAAGAAGTCTTAGAATTGATTTTGACGAAAGGGAAATCTTGAAAAATAATACCACTTACACGATCAATTTTGGAGATGCGGTAGTAGACCTAACTGAAAGAAATCCAGCTGAAGATCTTAGATATGTCTTTGCTACAGGAAAGGTGATTGATTCCCTTGAACTAACTGGAAAGGTTACTTATGCTGCGACTGGTAAGCCAGTTGAAGGAGCTCTAATGGGTCTATACCAATCAATAAGTGATTCGATTATACTAGAGCAACGTCCTTTTTATTTTTCAAAAACCAACAAAGATGGTAAGGTTAACCTTTCTAATTTAAAATCAGATACTTTTAAAGTGGTAGGATGGAAGGATGAAAATTTCAATTATAAATACGATCCATATACGGAAGAATTTGGATTTCATCCTGTTCCTATAGTTTTAGAATCCAATTGGAAAGACTCCTTGATCACACTTTCGTTTTTTAAAGAAATTCCTCCTATTAAAATTCTCAATGTTTCCTACGAACAATATGGTATTATAAAATGGAAATTGAACCGTAATTATGATTCTATAGATTTAGTAATCCATCCACCTGATTTGACCAATTATTTGATTGAACAAAAGGCAGATTCCGTTTTTTTGTGGTACAATTCGCCATCAGACTCTATCCAAATAGTTTTAACCTTGAATCAAGAAATTAAAGATACTGTTAAATATGCTATTCCACCATTAGATTCCAATTTTAACTCCACAAACCTAACCTCCAATTACCCAAGAAGTGATTACCCAATACCTATCATTTCTGAGAAACCTCTTTTTATTAAATTTGATACTCCCCTTGGTACTTTTGATACTACTAAATTTCAATTAACTATTGATAGCTTATTAGTTGAGACTCCTTTTTGGAATTATTGTCAAATAGATAAAGGAAATTTTGAAATAGGACTCCATATCGAAAACGAGAACTATCATCTAGCCTTTTTGCCAGGTGCTTTCACTGATATTTTTGGAAGGATAAATCAGGATACTTTAGCCTACCAATTAAAATTAGAATCCTCGGAAAAATATGGAACAGTTAGTTTGTCGTTAGACCAATTAGACAGCACTAGTCAATACTTAGTCAGCATACTGCCAGCTAATCAACCTTTACCAGTATTTCAAACCTCCGTAAAAAGTCAAACTAAAACGGAAATTCTTTGTGATTATTTAAAACCAGGTCAATATTTCTTACAAATTGCACTAGACTTAAATCAGAATAATCGATGGGATACTGGAAATTACTTTAAAAGACAACAGCCAGAACCATTACAAGTTTGGGAGATACCTCTTATAAAAGCCAATTGGGAAATAAACTTTGAAGTATCTCTGGAAAAATAACTCTTTACCGAAGGACCCGATATCGATTGGCGTTAGCTGGATCCAATCCAGATAAAATTTGAGAGATAACTGACCGTTCTTCTTGAGGGCTCACCTTATATATTTCAATTATTTCATTTGCTTTTGAATTGGCAAACATTTGTATTATCATAGAATTGGGATAGGACTTAGTTACCCCAACAATAGCTTCTAGTGCCGTTTTAATTGCCCCTCTGCCCTTTTCAATATCCCCAGCCATATAGTCTAATCCTTGTCGATGGTAGTTATAGAAACTTTCTCTAAAAATTCTTACCCTTGGAGATAAAATATTTTCAATCATCCAATATCGGTTTCTGTCACCATCTAATGAACGCCAACCAGAATTTGCATCAGCTACTCCCTGTGGTATATTGTTTACAATTTCTTGAGCAATTTGAAAGTAATTCTCCCCTCCTCTTGGTTCATAAGAATCATAATCCAATCCGAGAATCACATAGACATAAAAAGATAAGATGGCTGATAAGTTGTCATTAAAAGTGTTTCTAGAAAACTGTAATGGCTGAAACTGCTGGTAGCTGAAAGAAACTTCTTTATCAATATAATTCAACAAAGGAGTTTCATAATTACTGTTGAAAACAGGTCTAGAAGATTGTATAGCCAATTCTGCTTTGAAACCAGTTTCTGAAACTTCCTCTTGAATAGTTAAAAGAAGGTTACAGTTTATTTTTTCATCTAATTGAAAAACATCATCTGTCCACTTTTGATTATTGAGAAACTCCAACATAGTCTGTGTTAAAGTTTCGAAAATAACCGGATCGGCTTTTTGGACTTTTTGAGTATTAATTTTTACGGAAAAATTTAACTCCTGGCCAATTAAACTTATATTAATGCCTCCAATAAATATAAAGGACAGCAGAACCCGCGCAAACATAAATATTCTATTAAATTCCGCTGTTGTTAACCTCTGGATATCTCCAATGAAGTTCACCTTCTAGAAATTCCTCCGTAGCAATTAATGTTGAATCTGGAAGTCTCTCGTAAAACTTGGATATTTCTATCTGCTCCTTGTTCTCACTAATTTCTTCTATGGTATCAGAGGAGGTAGCAAATTCTTCCAATTTTTGATGCAATTCTCTTTTTAACTCAACAGATAATTGTTTGCTCCTTTTAGAGATTACAGCTATTGCTTCGTAAACATTACTGCCTTTGGAAGCTAATTCTACCATATCTCTTGCCTTAATATTCGGGTCAAGTCCTTGAACCTTAGTTTTGATATCCGACATAATTTATTGATTTAATATTTTTATCACTATTGGCTATTAAACTTCTAACCTCATTAGCGATAGTTTCGTTTCCATATTTATCTAAAAATTCCTCTCCCTTTTCAATTACTTCTTCGTATCGTTCCTTTTGCCTAGTTACAACGCTATTCTCAGCTAGTAAGTATAAGGATTCTATAATTTGGTACCTAACATTTGCTACATTATTTGTTTCAGGAAAATCTTTTAGCAGATTTTCAAAAACTTGCACTGCAGATTGATATTGACTTAAGTCAAAGTAAAGCATTCCTTCATAAAATGCTTTTTGTTCTAATTTTTTCCTTAATTCATCTATCAAATTATTGCACTCATTAACTCTTTCACTTAAAGGATAAGTATTGATATAGAGTTGAAGATCATCTATTGCTTTTTGTGTATAAGTCTGGTCCAATCTATAGTTGGGAGACATTTTATACTGAGAATAAGCAGCCATAAAGTCTGTTTCCTCTTTATAATCACTTCCACCATAGGTTTGGGAAAAATTATTGAAGTAATAGGCCGCTAATATATAGCGTTCCATATAAAAAAAAGTATAGGCGTATTTATAATAAATATCCTCTGCTTCCTTCCGCCCTCTGTAGCTACTTATAACTAACTCAAACAAAGTTTGTGCTTTTTGGTATTCTTCCTTTTCATAATACTCAAGTGCCTTTTGGTAATGCAAATCTGGTTCTCCAGATGATCGGATCTTTTCAAATTCACTTTTGCAGCCTGTAATGGCAATTACAAAAAAGACAAATAAAAGGAGGTATTGATAGTTCACTTTTCCCATAAGAATGCAAAATTAGACTTTTTTGTCTGTTTAACGTTATTTTTAGATAAATCATACCAAAATGAAGCTTAGTTTAACATTATTATCATTATTTTTTATTTCCTCCAATAGCTGGCATACTCCCTTACAAGTTACCCAACAATCATTACTTTGGGAAATAAGCAGGAAAGACTTACCTGGATCTTCCTTCTTATTGGGTACTATGCATTTGATTCCAAAAAAAGATTTTAAATATTCGACCAAACTAGATTCAATTTTGAATATTAGCGAAGAGGTAATTTTTGAAATCGATTTAAATGAAATGGAAGACTTTAATGCATTACTTCAGGTAATGATGCAGTCGCTTATGCCCGATACCAATCTACAATCTTTAGTTTCGGTTGAAGAATATGAATTAATAAAAAATTATTTTTCCAATAAAGGCCTTCCACTGTATGTATTAGATCGCTTAAAGCCTATGTTTTTATATGTCTTAGCTGAAGGCTCTTCTTACAATCTCCAAGAAAACGCCGTAAGTTATGAAATGGAACTTTATCAGAAGGCATTGGTAAAAAACATAAAGACTAGCGGATTGGAAACTATGGTTTTTCAAATGAGTATATTTGATAGTATTCCCTATAAAGATCAAGCTCAAATGCTTATTAAATCCATTCAAATAGCAGAAAATCAACCTAATCCTCTTCAAGATATTATTGAATTATACAACAAAGGTGCTGTTGAGGAATTGTATCAATTGATAGCTGAAGAAGATGAAATAATCACTCGAATTATGATTCATCAGAGGAACTTAAATTGGATACAAAAAATGAGGGAAAAAATGAAAATAAATAGAGGACTTTATGCCGTAGGTGCTGGTCACTTAGGCGGGCCTACAGGTCTGATTCAGCTATTGGAAAATAACGGCTATCAAGTTCGTCCATTACCCTTACATTAGTGATAACAATCACCATATTTGATTAATATTAAATTTATTTTTGAATAAAAACTTATGGAATTAGACAAAAAGCATAAACTAGGTAAACTTCAAAGTGACTTTAATTCAAAGTTTCCTAATCTTAAAATTGAATTTTACAAGGCAGCACATCAAATTGGAGAAGGAAGTTCTGATAGAGAACATCTAGATTCAAATCTTACATTAGAAGAATGTGGTTTTATGATTGAATCTTCGTTTTTCGATATCAAACCTGAGATGAGTGTTGGAGCATTTGAAAAAGAATTCTCAGAAAAATTTGATTTATATGTTCAGGTTTTTCGCAAATCAGGTAATTTGTGGATGCAGACCACTTCCACAGATGACTGGAGTCTTATTGAGCAAAATAGAAAAGGTGGTGCCTCTGAGATACACTTTCAAGAAAAAGAAAAGTAATTATGAAAAAGATACTATTCCCGACCGATTTTTCAGAAGCCGCCGCTATTGCTTTAGATTATGCAGTTGCATTTGCTAATCATGTTGGAGCAACAATTGATATAATGACTATCTACAATATCCCAATAGACGTAGCTGAAACCGTATATCCGCATACCATTGACCCGCTTATTGCAGAAAAAAGAAAAGCTGTTCAACAACAATTAGAAAAGTTAACTACTAAATATCCAAATCATATTATCGGGGATAGAAAAGCCGAGTACGGATTATTTATTTACCAAGAAGTTGTAGATACGGCAGGTTCAGGCAATTATGATTGTATTATTATGGGAGCAAAAGGAGAAACAGATGGTATCGATAAGTTGATGGGTAATGTAACTAGTCATACGATGATGCAGGCTCCGTGCCCAGTTTTAGCTGTTCCTCAAGATGCGCAATACAAGCCTATCAAAAAGATAGCCTATGCCACTGATTTTATCCCTGAAGATCAAAATGCAGTTAGCCAACTACTAAAATTCAGTAAACTTTTAGATGCGAGTATTCATTTGGTTCACATTGAAGAGAAAGGCCGAGGACATAAAGAAAATGATGAAAAAGTTCTAGATCATTACCCTGTCAAATTTGCTGACTTTACCATAGTTAATGCGGAGAGCATAGAAGCCGGTATAAATAATTTTATAGAATCAGAGGAAATTGACATTTTATGTTTATTCGTTCCCAAAAGGAGAATTTGGGAACGTTTATTTCATTCTAGTTTCACCAAAAAAATGACACTTCATTCTAAAATTCCCCTTTTAACTTTTCACCAATAATTCAATTTTTCATCTAATTTTCTTAAACCTAATTAGAAAAATTGATGGATTTTAGAGAAAAAGACGAAGCTCTCAAGCTCTAAGCAATTATTAAAAGTGCATCTGACGGTATAATTATCATTAATCATCAGGGAATTATTGAACTAATTAATGACGCAGCTTGCACCCTTTTTGACTATCACATTAACGAGCTCATAGGCAAAAATATAAGCATGTTAATGGTAAATCAACATGCCTCTCAACACGATCAATATCTCAAAAATTACTTAAATACGGGCATCAAAAAAATTATAGGTATTGGTAGAGAAGTTGAAGGAAAAAAAAAGATGGTACTGTTTTCCCTGTTAGGTTAAGTATCAGTGAAGCCCAATTACACAATAGAGTAGTATTTACGGGTATTATCCATGATTTGACGGAAGAAAAAAAGGCAGAAGAAGCACTTAGGGCTGAAAAGGAAAAGGCGCAAATGTATTTTGATCTTGCCAATACTATTACCGTTGTATTAAACAATAAAGGAGCCATCCAATTAGTCAACCGCAAAGGAACGGAGACCCTAGGCTATCTAGAGGAGGAATTAATAGGTAAATATTGGTGGAATTTTTTTGTGTTAACCTCTAAAAAAGTCAATTACTTCAAAAAAGCTTTCACCATAGGAAACTTTTCTGAGTTTGATTTTTTTGAAAGTGAAATACTTACTAAACACGGACAATCCATTGTAGTATCATGGAGGATTTCACCTATATCGCATAAATCCAATAAATTGATGGGTTTGATTTGCAGTGGAGTAGATATTACTCAGCAAAGAGAATTTGAAAATAGAATTAAAAGCCTGAATGTAGAGCTCGAGGAAAGGGTTAATCAAAGAACCGAAGAATTGGCAGACGCAGTAAATCAGTTGCTCGATGTAAATAAACAATTACAACACGAAATCAAAGAAAGAAAAATCGGTGAAATCAACTTAAGAAAGGCCTTTGAGAAAGAAAAAGATCTCAATGAACTTAAGTCCAGATTTGTGTCTATGGCCTCACATGAATTTAGAACCCCTCTTTCGACCATATTATCTTCAGCAGATTTAATTGAAGCCTACCGCAGTTATGCCCAACAAGAAAAAAGGGAAAAACACATTAACAGAATAAAATCTTCAGTAACTAACCTGACCTCCATTTTAAATGATTTTTTATCGCTTAGCAAGTTAGAGGAGGGTAAAACCGATATTAAAGTAAGTGAAATAAAGATTATTGACTTCATTTCTCAAGTATTGGATGAAATTAAAAGTCTTTTAAAATCAGGTCAACAAATTATTTTCAACCAGGATGAACTGGTGAACCATTTTTTTCAAACAGACAAAGGAATCCTCAAGAATATCCTATTTAATTTGGTTTCTAATGCTATCAAATATTCTCCTGTCGATAGTGAAATACAAATTCAGGTTACATCAAATAAAAACAAACTGAATGTTTCAATAAAAGACAACGGGATTGGTATTCCTTTTGAAGAACAAGTTTATCTATTTACCCGATTTTTTAGGGCACATAATGCAGAAAACATTCAAGGTACAGAGCTTGGTCTTAATATTGTCAAGCGTTATATTGAAATTTTGAAAGGAACCATTCACTTTGAAAGTCAAGAAAATAAGGGTTCAACCTTTTTCTTTAGTATACCTTCATTGGAATAGTTAAGCATTAAGTGTATGAAAAAAATTTTAGTGATTGAAGACAACCTTGATGTTAGGGAAAATCTCTCTGAGATTCTGGAACTTTCGGGCTATAGAGTGTCCACTGCAGAAGATGGAAAAAAAGGAGTGGAACTTGCCATCTCTGAAAAGCCAGATTTAATTATCTGCGATGTGATGATGCCCAAATTAGATGGTTTTGGGGTGTTAAATATTTTGAGCAAAAAAAGCGAAACAGCATCTATTCCTTTTATTTTTTTGACATCTAAGGCTGAAAAAACGGACTTGAGAAGGGGAATGAACCTCGGGGCAGATGATTATATTACTAAGCCTTTTTATAAGGATGAACTGCTAGAAGTCATTAACACTAGATTGCATAAAACAGCTAAGCTCAAAGAAAAATTTGACAAAACCGAAAAAGGGTTGAAATCTTTTATTGATGAAGTAAGAGGATTAGAAACTCTTAACGGCCTATAAAAAGAAAAAAAATCAAGACACCTTAAAAAAAAGGACTTATTATTCACAGAAGGTGATTTTCCACGATTTTTATATTTTGTAAATAGTGGCAAAATGAAACTATTTAAAACTAACGAAAATGGAAAAGAATATATTCTACAAATTATAGAAAAGGGGGAGTTTGTTGGACATATTGATATTCTTAAAAAACAAAACCATCAATCCTCTGCCTCTGCTTTAGAAGATACTTCTATTAGTTTAATTCCAAAAGAAGATTTCACCGCATTATTAAGCCAAGATAGGGATGTAGCGGCCCAAGTAATAAAAATGATTGCCAACGACGTAGTTGAAAAAGAGGAACAATTACTTAATTTAGCATACAACTCCGTTAGAAAAAGGGTCGCAGATGCCCTTTTACTTTTACATCATAAAGAGGGGGAAGCTATTCACATTCTTCGTGATGATTTAGCAAGAATTGTTGGAACAGCCAAGGAAAGTGTCATTAGAATGCTGACAGAGTTTAAGGATGAAGGTTACATCTCTATAAAAAATAGTCTTATAACTATAACTGATTTGGAGGGTTTAAAAGAAATGCCTTCCTAGAGGGAGCCCCAACCTATTACAGATTGAGGCATACCTTCGTCGGGTTGATTTTTTGGAGTCATACAAATAAACAACAGTTTCGAATAGGTTCACACAATTGAAATCTAATCGGTAATTTTATCCTAGCGATTGGTCATCTTTTTGCCTCAAATACCAAACTTTTCCTTTAAAGAATGGATATTGCTCCGACTTATTGGAATCGCTATTCTAGGAATACGTTTTAAATAAAGGGTGTACTTTCCTCCCGATTGAAGATGGATATTACTAATCTCTTTACTGTTAACTACAAAACTTCTATGAATTTTAATGAATTGATCCCTAGGAAGTAGGTCAACTATTTCAGAAAGTGTATAGTTAGAAGTCAGCAATTCCCCATCAAAGTGAATTTGAGAAACGCCTTCGTTAGATGTAATATAATCGATTTCTTCAAAAGGAATAATATGATGTCTCTCTCCTGCTTTTAAGGTTAATGTTGAAGAATTTAGACTTGGGTGGTTAAATCCCAACAACCAACTTTCGGCTGTTTTTTGATTAGAAAACACCTGTGCTTGATACTTATCATTCAACTCAAGAAATCGATTTAATGAATACTGTGTTGCAGGATCTTTAGAGTGGATAAAACCAATTTTTTTAATCCCGGCTTCTATCAACCGAGGCATAAAGTTAGTATCTAGCCATTTAAGAGACTGAGACCATGTCCCACTCATTAATCGGTGGTCAACTAACATCAATGAAGACCTACTACTCTGGACAATTGATAAAACCAATTCACATCCGCTTTTAATTTGCTCAATGGTCAAATATCCTAACCACCCAGCATACACGTAACCTCTTTCGTCGTAATACGCATTTAAATAAGTCTCACTAAAGTACTCCTTGTTCACCATACCTTATCACATTTAGGATAAATACATATCAAACTTTTTCCTTAAAGATTTACCCCAATCAAAATAGTGACCAAACAACCTAAATAAGGCTATTCCTAATTTTCTTGTCACTTCCTTATTGGTGTCGTCAGCATGTATAAGTGAGTCCACTAATACACCTATAGAATCTCTAAAATAAAAATTCTTTAGAAGAAATGCTGCCCTATGTATAGGATTTTCAGAACCCTCCTCAAAATTCATTATCCATTTTGAAACTCTGGAAATGTCTTCAGCAGTTTGGAAATATTTACTTTCCATTTTAATAGAGCTAACTAAAGAAATAGCCCGCTCTGGATCCTGATAACTCAAAAACACCCCTGCCATTACCAAGGCTTGTTCCATATCAGGGTGGGATACACAAAATTCAATTAAACTATTTAATCTATTGCCTGTCGCATTAGAAGGATTTATTGAATCAATTAATTCTTCTAATTGCTGTTTATCTTCATCGGGTAAATGCTCTGAAAGCCAGTTTTCAATGGCTGATTTAGACATAGCTCCCATAAATTCATCAATTACTTCTCCCCGGTAGAAAAGTTTAACGTTAGGGATACTTTGTATTTGATACGTTGTCGCTAAATTTGGATACTCCTCAGTATTTATTTTGACTAATTTCCATTTTCCATTGGTTTCATTTTCCAATTCTTCCAGCACTGGTCCTAACACCCGGCATGGACCACACCAAGGGGCCCAAAAATCAACTAAAACAGGGATTCTATGACTTAAGGCCAAAACATCATTTTCAAAAATAAAAGACATAAAAACTGGACTTTAAATAGATAGTACAAATAAAAAAACCTAAAGTTTTTTCAAGTTCAAAGTATAGTTAACAATTGCTTTAGATAATTAATATTCCTTCCAATATTTTAATTCTAAAAACAATTGCTTATTTCCAGAAGTAAGTTCAAATGAGGCGTCTTGAAAAATGGGTTTACTCCATTTAGAACCAGCATTATTAGAAAATACATACGGTTCAATGGGGATTCCAGTCAGATTTTTATCTAGTTTCTTATTCTTGTTTAAATCCTCAAATACAGCAAGTGCATATCTCCCAGCAGGGATAGAATCTCCGATACTATACCATTTATCATCTACGTTACTGTTGTTGCAAAAATAATCCGTCAACAAGGCCTTCTCCTCTATTAAAAACCCTTCTTTGCTATATAGTGCTACCCCTATACAACTAGATTCTCCTTTATAATTACTTAGCTTTAGTGATAATGACACCTGGCTCGTTGCCACTATTGGAAGTCCTAAAACCAAAATAAATAGCTTAACCATTGCTTTTTTCAAATTTACCTCAAGCGTAACGGCTAATAACAGTATTGGTTGGCTTCAATTAATTTTTTTGCAATATTCCTTCTACATGCCACCACATTAATCACTGGATATTTAGAATATCTTTTAAGCCCCATTAAAAAAGTCCTTTGCAAATCACCTTCGGTAAATGCCGCAATTGCATTTGAGGCGTAATTCTGAATATTCTGGTTGGTCTGATGAACATATACTTTGAGCATCTGATGTAATTCCTCACTCCACTGATCCATTTTGTTTTCCTTCAAACGCGTTGCTCTCAATAAAAAGGATTCTGCAAGGAATGTTTCAATCATCATATCTGCCACCAACATGATTATTTCCTGTTCATTTCTTAAATCTAATACCCCATCCATTTGTTTTTTTGCAGCACCACCTGCTACCATTAATATAATCTTTTTGAAATCTTTAATTGCTTTTTGCTCTAATCCGAATTCACCTTCTACCTGTTCCAAAGAAGGCATTGCTGCTAACTCCTTTTGAACGGCCCAGGCTGGACCAACGATATCAATATGACCCTTCATGGCCCTTTTTAAGAGCATATCTACAGTCAACAATCTATTTATTTCATTAGTGCCTTCAAAAATCCTATTAATTCTAGCATCCCTGTATGCCCTTGCCGCTACTCCTTCCTCGGAGTATCCCATTCCACCATGAATCTGAACCATTTCGTCAACCACATAATCCAATACTTCTGATCCCGCTACTTTCAACATCGCACATTCAATAGCAAATTCTTCAGCAGCAATTAATTTGGAGGTCCCAAAACCTTTTCCTTCTTCCTCTGCAACTTTCCTTCGATCTTCAATCATTCCAGCAGTTCTATACAAGGCACTCTCCAATGCAAAAGTTTGGATGGCCTGCTCCGCTAATTTATGTTGAATGGCACCAAAATTACTGATGGGTTGACCAAACTGTACCCGTTCGTTGGCATACTTTACAGAAGTGGTAATACAGGATTTTGCTCCGCCCATGGTACCTAAACCTAATTTTAAACGACCAATATTCAATACGTTAAACGCAATATGGTGACCTTTGCCCACTTCGCCTAATACATTATTACAGGGCACAGCAACATTTTCGAAAAATACCTGCCGAGTAGAAGAGCCTTTGATACCCATCTTATCTTCTTCCGCTCCTAAGCTTAGTCCATCTGAACCTTTTTCTACTATAAAACATGTGAATTCATTACCATCAATCTTAGCAAATACAATAAATACATCCGCAAATCCGGAATTGGTAATCCACATCTTTTGCCCATTTAATCGGTAATATTTACCATCTTCAGACAACACAGCAGACGTTCTAGCTGATAAAGCATCAGACCCTGAACCAGGTTCCGTCAAACAATAGGATGCTTTTAATTGCCCGCTAATTAATCCTGGTAGATATTTTTCCTTCTGTTCCTCAGTTCCATAATATAAAATAGGTAGCATACCAATCCCCACATGTGCCGAATAAGCCACAGAAAAACTACCAGAAGGTCCTAAAGTTTCTGTTATCAAAGAATTGGTAATAGTATCTAATTCCATTCCCCCATAACCCTCAGGCATGTCCGCCCCCAACATTCCCAATTCTCCTAATTGTTCTAGTAATCCTGGGACAACCCCATCCTTTTGCTTTTCAATATCATGCACATGAGGATAAACCTGCTTCTCCACAAAATCTTGTAAGGTCTCCCGAATCATCTTTTGTTCCTCACTAAACAATTCAGGAATAAAAACATCCTGTGACTTAGTTTCCTTAATAATAAATGATCCACCTTTTACTTCATTTTTTGGGCTGGTTACCGCTTCCATAATGAGACATTTTTTAATTTTAGCGAAATTTCGCTTAAATATAACCTAAAAACAAAAGGAAATAAACTTTGAAACCAATATTTTTGCGAATTTTCGCTAAAAATCATCGAATTTTTATTTTCAAAAAAATATATATTTAGCAACAAAACCATGAAAGTTTCTCTTTTCACTATTTTAGTTGTTACACTGATTGCTTATGGTTGTTCATCCGGAAAGGCAGCCCTTACTAGAGGAGATTACTACGAAGCCGTTAATTCGTCGTTAGAGAGACTTCAACAAAATCCCAATAACACCAAAGCTTTAGAAACTTTCCAAGAAGCTTATCCAAGATTTCTAACTTATCTCAATAATAAGGTTAATAACATCACCCCTTCTAGCGAAATTTTCAAATGGGAGACGCTGTACGATTTATACGTCTCTGGTAACAAACTATACAATAAAATTCAAAAGACGCCAGCGGCATTAGATTTAGTAAGCGACCCAGTATATTATTCCTCAGAGCTGGAGAAAGCCAAAATAAAATCAGCAGAAGTTCGATACCAATTAGGAAGTGATTTGCTTTCAAAAACATCAAAAAAAGACAGGCAAGCCGCTTTAGAAGCTTACAAACATTTTGAAAGAACCGAATTTTTCTATCCTGGGTTTCGCGATGTGGAGGCAAAAAAGTCAGAAGCTTTAGAACGCTCCATTTTAATCGTTAATATCGACCCTCTGGTCCCACCAGTAGGTTCATTAGAATTAGATGTGATATTTTTCTATAATCAAGTAGTAGCGTATCTGAAAGATGAGGTGGAAAGTGAATTCATCAAGTTTGAACCGAACAATTCAGATGCAGACCATACCCTTTCATTGAGGTTCGAAAAAATGGTTATCGGGGCTACTAATTTTGGTCAAAAGGAGGTAGAAAGAATTAGAGATAGTGTTGTTGTAGGTACAGTAAAAGTCCAAGAAGAAGGTAGGACTGTAGAAAAAGAAGTGTTTGGAAAAGTAATGGCTACCGTTAAACAATTCGAAAAAAGTGTTTTTTCAGAAGCTGTCTTAGAAGTCCTTGTAATCGATAATTACTCTGGCGTAACCCTCTCTCAGAAAAGATTCCCAGGCTCTTTTATTTGGGTGGATTATTGGGGGTATTTCAAAGGTGATGAACGAGCACTTACGGAAGAAGACAAAAAAAGAATCATGAAAGATTACGAATTGCCTAATCCCAAATCCCAAGACTTTTTTATTGAAGCTACTAAACCCATTTTTTATGATTTCTCCTATTTTATCCAAAGGTTCTTTCGCGACTTTAATCCATAAAAATTCTTAAGATATTTAATTGCCAACCCGTCCATTCTGCAAAGATTGTCAGTGAATGGTTCAAGTAATCCTCAGTCAAATCTTCGCCCGCCTCTTGATGCATTTGAAAAGGCAATTGAATTCTATCCCAGCAGATATTTCCTGAATTATAACCATCAATTTGACAATGATTTAATAAAACTGGAAAAGAAAATGCAAAGGGTTGCCTAGCAAACGCTGTTAAAAAATCAGGATTAGATGACTTACTTATGGGAGTAATAGCTGGAAAATCAATAGGTTTTATATTTTCTAAGAAACCCCTAACGGGAAAAGCTGAAGGATAAAAAAATAATTCTGCTTCAAACTGAACATCCTGTCTGATTAAATACCAAGGAAGTTCTCCTCTGGAATCCCTTCCTTTAAAATCAAGTACCAAAGCCAAACGATTGGTCTTTTTCCCCCATAAATACAATTTACTATACTCTACATATTCATTTGAATCTGTCTCTAAGTAAACTACTCTCCAACAATCCAATAAACCCTTTTGAACCTTTTTTACATCTTCTTTCTTAAAAGTCACTCCGCATGCTCTCAAAACATCAATAGAAGGAACTTTACCTTGGTTACGCGACTTCTGAAACCCAGTAATCAATGCATCCAAATAAGCGATTAACTTGACTATTTCAAAATACCACTCCTCAATTAACTGTTTATCATCTCGAATAATCATCTTCCTAAGATACCCAGCTACTCCACCGAGCTTATAATCCACCATCCGAACCGCCAGAGATTCCCAAGGCTCATCCGCCCCATGTACTAAAGTTGAAATTCCATTAGAAAGTAAATCATAAATCCACTTCCTCAGTTCCTTCAAACCCCTTTCCATCAAATCTATCCTTTCACTGGGTACTGCATCTAATAAACTGTATTCCTTATTCGAAATCATCATCCGTGAGAACCCCCATTTCTAACAGGGCTTTTTCTGAAGCAGCTTGTTCGGCACTCTTTTTATTGAAATCATCGGCAGTTGCAATCTTATCGCCATTAATTACAACTGCAACTTTGAATTTATCTCTTTTGTCAAATTTATACCTTGCCAACAACTTATAATTGATGGTATGTCCATTTTTTTGACACCATTCCAAAAGCCTGCTTTTATAGTTGTCATCTAAATGTTCCAATTCATGAACATCCACGTAGTTCTTTAACACATGAGATACGACAAACCACCTAGTCTTTTGATACCCCCCCTCCAGATAAACAGCCCCTATTAAAGCTTCCAAAGCATTTCCTAACATGGATCTGCTTAGTTTGGTTTGGTTAAATTCCGAAAGTAAAACATCCAAACCCATATTGTCGGCTATTAGATTTAATGATTTCCTTTTAACAATTTTTGATCTCATTTTAGTCAAAAATCCTTCGTCAGCATTAGGGTATTTTTTGAATAGATATTCGGCTACTACAGTGCCCAAAACTGCATCTCCAAGATATTCCAAGCGTTCATTATTTTGAATAGCATAAGCCTTATCTGAAGATCCTGATTTATGAGCAAAAGCCAATTTAAATATAGATAGATTAACAGGAGTAAAGCCCAACAATGAATTGAGCTTTCTCACCAAATTTCGATCTCTGGATAAATAGTAATTGAAAATTTTGAATAAAAAAATCAAAAGTTTAAACTTTGCCTTTACGATTTAATGCAATGTAAATGTAAAACAAAAGCTATTTATCCTTCGAATTTCTTCATAATAATTGAAGAGTTATGACCTCCGAAGCCAAATGTATTGCTAAGAAAAGCTTTAATGGGACGCTCCTGAGCTTCATTAAATGTAAAATTCAACTTAGGGTCAAGGTCAGGATCATCAACGAAATGATTGATAGTTGGAGGTATAAATCCGTGATTAATAGCTAGAATTCCTGCAACTGATTCTATAGCCCCAGCCGCGCCCAACAGATGACCAGTCATAGATTTGGTCGAACTGATATTAAGATTATAAGCATGCGCCCCAAAAACATCTAGAATGGCCTTAGATTCTGCTATATCTCCTAAGGGAGTAGAGGTTCCATGAACATTAATATAATCAATTTCTTCAGGCCTCATTTGAGCATCCTCCAGTGCCATTTTCATCACATTTTTAGCCCCTAATCCTTCAGGATGTGGTGCCGTAATATGATGTGCATCTGCAGTAGCTCCTCCTCCAACTACCTCAGCATAGATTGTAGCACCTCTCTTGCGCGCATGTTCTAATTCTTCTAAAACTAATGCTGCACCACCTTCTCCTAATACGAATCCATCTCTATCTCTATCAAAAGGCCTTGAAGCAGTGGTATAATCATCATTTCTAGTGGACAAAGCTTTCATTGCATTAAAACCGCCTACACCCGTTCTTAAAACTACAGCCTCTGAACCACCGGTAACAATAATGTCGTTCCTACCCAATCTAATCGAATCGAAAGAAGACATCAAAGCATGAGATGAAGAAGCACAAGCGGAAACCGTAGCATAGTTAATACCTCTAAACCCATATTTGATTGAAATATGACCAGCGGTAATATCTATAATCATTTTCGGAATCATGAAAGGATTGTACCTAGGTACTCCACTTCCGCGAGTAAAATCTTCTATTTCCTTTTCCAAACTCCCCAAGCCGCCAACGCCAGCAGCCCAAATAACCCCAATCCTATCTGGATTTAGGCCTCCTCCAATTTCCTGAATCCCTGCATTTATAATGGCTTCATCTGCAGCGACCATACCAAACACAGTAAATAGATCTAATTTTCTAACCTCTTTTCTATCCAAAACAGTTTCTGGATTGAAGTCTTTTACCTCACAAGCAAATTTGGTCTTGAATTCTGTTGTATCAAACCTGCTTATCAAATTTGCTCCGCTAATGCCATTTTTCAGACCTTCTAAATAGGCACTTACATTATTGCCAATTGGAGTGAGTGCACCAATTCCCGTAACAACTACTCGTTTCATAAACGAATCATCTTAATTTGGTTAAACTTGGAAAATTCCTCCCGAAAAAAAGTTTGTGTTTACTTGTACTTTAGGCCTTCTAAGAAAAGAAGAGCCACAAATCAACTTAAGCTGATTTGTGGCAAATCGAATGAGTCTTAACCAACTTTTGAGGTTAAATAATCAACAGCTTGACCTACTGTCTGAATATTTTCAGCGTGATCATCTGGAATGGAAATGTCAAATTCTTTCTCAAATTCCATAATTAACTCAACTGTATCCAATGAGTCCGCTCCCAAGTCGTTAGTGAAGCTTGCATCTGTTGTTACCTCAGATTCGTCAACTCCTAATTTGTCGACGATAATCTTAGTAACTCGTCCTGCAATGTCTGACATATTAAATTCGTTTAATGGTTTCCGAAAACGGTACAAAATAAAATATAAGTAGGTTGATAACCAAAGTTTTTCCATTTTATTTTGGTTTTAAACATCAGGCTGTCATTTTTACCCCCTCTAAAAACATTTCATTTTTAAGGTCTTTAAGTGTAAATTGGGGCTCGAAAATTCCAACAATAACGAATATAACCCTATTAAAAAAAATGACAACAAAACTCGATATAGTTGATACTCAGAATACCAAAATCCTTGCTACAGTAGGTCCAGCTTGTTCCTCTTATGAAAACCTTCTCCAACTCATTCAAGCGGGGGTAGATGTCTTTAGGCTTAACTTTTCTCATAGTTCTCACGAAGAACACCTGCAAGTCATCCAAAATATAACTAAAATAAATCAGGAACACGGAATCCACATTGGGATTTTAGCCGATTTACAAGGTCCCAAACTCAGAATAGGAAAAATTGAAAATGGTTCTATTGAAGTCGCAGATGGTGAAATAATAACCTTGGTTAACCATGAATGCGTGGGAACAAAGGAAGAAATTTACATGAGCTACCAAAAATTCCCCACCGATGTTGAGGTAGGCGAGCGGGTCTTAGTAGATGACGGCAAATTAGTATTTGAAGTGGTAGAAACAAACAAATTAGATACTGTTAGGTTAAAAGCAGTTTTTGGTGGAACTTTATCATCCAACAAAGGAGTAAATCTACCCAACACAAAAATTTCCCTTCCCTGCCTGACGCAAAAAGACTTAAAAGATTTAGATTTTATCCTAACTCAGCCTGTCAATTGGATTGCACTTTCATTTGTTCGATCAGCAAAAGATATCAAAGATTTACAACAGCGAATCGATGCCAAAGGACACCCTGCCAAAATCATCGCAAAAATAGAAAAACCAGAAGCTGTCGAAAATATTGACAAAATAATCAAGAATACCACTGCTATAATGATAGCAAGAGGAGATTTGGGAATCGAAGTGCCTATGGAGAAGTTGCCTGTCATTCAAAAAATGATTGTTCGAAAATGCATTCAAAAATCTAGACCAGTTATAGTAGCTACCCAAATGATGGACTCTATGATCAACAACCCAAGTCCAACCAGAGCTGAAATAACTGATGTAGCTAATGCCGTCCTAGATGGGGCAGACGCCGTAATGCTAAGCGCCGAAACTTCCGTTGGTAAACACCCAGTTAAAGTCGTGGAAGCTATGAACAAAATTATCGATGAAGCTGAAAAACTAAGAGCTTACGATAATATTAGGCCCAAAATAAATCCTAAATCTGCCACATTCTTATCTGATGTAGTATGTCTTAATGCAGCTAGAACAGCTGAAGAGATTAATGCAAAAGCTATTGTAGGTATGACTAATTCAGGATACACGGCTTTCAAGGTTTCCAGCTATAGACCCAATACTAAAATTTTTATTTTTTCAGATCAAGTCCATATGCTCGCTACCCTCAACCTTGTTTGGGGGGTAAG
Organism: Bacteroidota bacterium; assembly: GCA_041164265.1. Taxonomy (GTDB): domain Bacteria; phylum Bacteroidota; class Bacteroidia; order Chitinophagales; family Saprospiraceae; genus CALAZP01. Next base: position 52,841 of record JBEAPR010000047.1, read on the forward strand.
ATGTTACTATTACGATGGTTTCTCTAGTACGGATGAAACCATTACTGACGTAACCCGATATCTTAAAGATAAAGGCAAAATTGTTAAAGGAGATATTATTGTAAATTCTGGTTCAATGCCTTTGCACAAGAGGTTGAGGGCTAATATGATTAAAATTACTATTGTGGAATAGCCTATGCAGAATCAATCAATCGATTCTATTAGAATGCTTCTTTTAATCTCTGGACTATTATTCCTACCTCTTATTGCTTGGAATCAGGTTCAAGACCTTAAAGAGTCCACCTCCATACAAGAAAAAATGATAGAGGCCAAACAATTGGCCTTGATGGGAAATTATGCCAAAGCAATTGATGCTTTTCAAGAATTATTAAAAGAATATGAAGATATTCCAGTAATTTCTTACGAGTTATCGAGGCTCTATGCCATAGAGGGGCCTGCAACTGACGCAGTAAAATTCGCAAGAAAAGCTTACGAAAAAGAACCTGACAATGCTTGGTACATTTCTTTTTATGCCAAATTATTGAAGGATAATAATCTTCATTTCGAAGCCATACAGCTCCTCGAATCACTGATTAAAAATAATCATAGCCAGACCGATTTATTTATTCAATTAGCATATCATCTAAATGCCCAAGGCAACCCAAACCTAGCATTTGAAATATTGGAAAATCACGCTCAAAATGTGGGGTGGAATTTCAACCTATTTCAATTGGCCTTGACTTACGCTCAACAATACGAAAAACCCAAAAATATTGAGAAACGCCTTTTAGAAATACTTAGAATACCTCATTCTTCTAACCCTGAATATTTTTATTTATTAGCAGATTTCTACCAACAATCTGGCAACATCCAAAAGGAAAAAGAGGTTTTCAAGGAAATCGTTAAAAAATTCCCCTATGAATCCAAAGCCAAATTGGCTTTGTTGCCAAATCAAAATGAATTAACTAATTCACAAGAAATTTTAACCACTCTAAATCCTATTATAAAAGATGCATCCATAGATTTAGATCAAAAAATAAAATCAATAATTCCCTTCGTAGAAGGCCTTATAGACCAACCTTCCTCAGAGATTACCTTTCAATTACTTAACCTGGTGGAATCTCTTAAAACTCAATATCCCAATGAAGGAAAAATTTATTCTTTAGAAGGAGATTTATACCACCTGCACGGAGATTATAATCAAGCCATTATTGCCTTTAAAAAGGCCGCCGAATTAAATCCCGAAATTCTTTCAATTTGGGATGCACTTCTTAACACATATCTACAGACCCGGCAGTACGTTCCAATGAAAGAAGCAGCAGAATCGGCAATGACTTACTTTCCATTCCAACACCAAATCTACTACCAAGCAGCTGTCGCTTGTTTTCACTTAAAAGAATATGACTTAGCTCAATCTCACTTAGATTTGGGTCAAACCTTAATCGAAAAGAAATCGATTACTATGGCTCGCTTTTTAGCTCTTGAAGGAGATATACTATTTGAATCTAATGGGCCACAAAAAGCTTTATCTAAATGGAAAGAAGCCGTTCAATTAGGCTTAGATAACCCTGCCTTACTAGAAAAAATCAAAACCCATGAATAAAATTTTGGGTATTCTTGTTTGGCTGGTTTTTTTTTCCACCTCTTGTGGGATTTCTAAAAAAACTAGGGATACTAAAAGGAGCATTAATGCATCTAAGCAAATCATTGAGCAAACTTTCAATCAACAGGTTGAAGCAGAATGGCTAACTACGCGTGCAAAAATAAACCTAGAGTCTGGAACCAATAGATTGGGTGGAGCAGGCTGGGTTACCCTAAAAAGAGACAGTGCGTTAATGATTTCAGCAAGAAAATTTGGATTTGAAATAGCTAAAATTAAAATCACTCCCGATTCTGTTATTTTTTTGAATCGCCTCCAATCTGAGTACTATTCCGAAAGCTTCATCAAAGGAGCCGCCTCAATAGGGTTGCCTCCAAATTTTAATGCTATTCAAGAACTTATTTTAGGAAATTTACCGTCAGAAGTTAAAGAGAATTCTAAACTTTCTCTGAGCCAAGATACACTTAGACTAGTAAAAGAAACCGACAAACAAATTATTTTCTCCACTCTCAATGCTACAGCATTTACTATAAGCGAAATGGGATTTGTCGACAAAAAATCAGGAATTTTAGTGCAACAGACATTAAGCAATTATCAACCTTTTCAAGATTCCATACTATTTGCGCTAGATAGAAATTTAACCCTTAAAACAACTGGCGATTCTGAAATAAAAATTTCCATGTCTTTCCAACAACCTGTTTGGAATAACCCCAGTGACTTGGCACTCACCATTCCTAAATCTTACAATCGTGCGGAATTTTAGCCTGATCTTTTTCTTATTCTGTTTTTGCTGTTTGGCCCATGGACAATCCTATTCATTGGAGCGCAAACAACTGGAGGACGAGAAAAAAAGACTCCTTGATGAAATCAGCAAAAATGAAATGGAACTTTCCAAAACCGATAGCCAAAAAAAAGACGTTTTATTTAATTTGAGCCGCATAGAACAAAATATTCTTCAGCGTAAACTCCTTTTAGCTTCCATTCAGAAGGAAAAGCAACTAATTGAAAATCAGATGGTCCAACAATCAGATGAACAGAAAAAGTTGGAATCCCAAAAACAAAAATTGCAAAAAGAATACAGTTCCATCCTTCGATGGGTGTATCGCAATAAAATTAACAACAGCATGCTGCATTTTATCATTTCAGCTGAAACCTTTAATAATGCCTTTAAAAGACTACAGTTATTGCGGCAATATAACCGTTATAGAAGTCAACATGCTGAAGCCCTAAAAAATACCCTAACCGAAATTTCAAAAAAAATAACTTCTTTGGAATCGCTACAATCCGAAAAAAATCTTTTAATAAAAAATCTACAAAGTCAAGAAAAGAACCTATCAAACGAACTAAAAGAAAAGACTAAACTACTCGCAGGATTAGAGTCCGCTGAAAAAATATTATTACAAACCATTGCATTTCAAGAAGCTCAAAAAGCCAATCTTCAAAGTGCTATACAGAGCACCATTCAAAAAGAAATTGAAATAGCTAAGAGAAATTCCTATACTCCTGAGACCTCGAATAACACTAATGGTTTTGCACAAAGAAAAGGAAGTCTCGATTGGCCAGTTAGTGGGGGAAAAGTCATTCAAGCCTTCGGCAAAAGACCACATCCAACTTTAAAAAAAATTTTGATTCAAAATAATGGAATTAACATTTCTACCCACTCCGATGCATCAGTTAACGCCGTTCATCCTGGAGTCGTGGTCGGAGTTACTGAGGTTCCAGGATATAATTTTAGCATCATCTTAAAGCATGAAAATGACTACTTTACCGTTTATACCAACTTGACAGTAGTTTCTGTTGTCAAAGGTGAAAAAGTAGGACTCCATCAAAAAATAGGCAGAGTTCCCAGTGAAAATCCTGAATTTCACTTTGAAATTTGGAATCTAAAAGAGCATTTAAATCCCCTAGATTGGCTTCAAAATAAATCAACTATTTAAACTTTGAAAAATGTCCCAAGAAAACGGCTGGAATATAGGCAATTCAGAAAAAAAGGGCATCCTTAAAAAAAATGAATTTGCCGTGTTGGTTGGAGTAGTTCAACAAGGACAAACGGATGAACAAGTTGCAGAATATTTAGAAGAACTGGAATTTCTAGCCCTAACAGCAGGAGCCATTACAGTCAAAAAATTTGTTCAAAAACTTGCCCACCCCGATAAAAAAACTTTCGTGGGAAAAGGGAAATTGGAGGAAATCAACCAATACGTCACAGAGAATGAACAAATTAACATGGTCATATTTGATGACGATTTGACTGGCAAACAAGTCAATATCCTAGAATCAGAATTGAAAGTAAAAATTGTAGATAGGAGCTCCTTAATTCTAGATATTTTTGCCGAAAGGGCACAAACAGCCCAAGCCAAAACGCAGGTTGAGCTCGCGCAAATGCAATACCTTTTGCCCAGATTAAGAGGGCTTTGGACTCACTTAGAAAGACAGAGAGGTGGAATAGGAATGCGCGGTCCAGGAGAAAAAGAAATAGAAACAGATCGCAGAATCGTCAGGGACAAAATCAGTCAACTCAAGAAAAAATTAGAAAAAATAGATCAACAAAATATTACCCGAAGAAAAGCAAGGGGCGAATTAATCCGAGTGGCTTTAGTGGGATATACAAACGCAGGCAAATCAACCTTAATGAATGTGCTGAGTAAATCCGATGTTTTTGCTGAAAACAAATTATTTGCTACTCTTGATACCACTGTACGGAAGGTGGTACTTGATAGAATGCCTATTCTTCTTTCAGATACTGTAGGATTTATTAGAAAACTTCCCCATCATTTGATAGAGAGCTTTAAATCTACACTTGATGAAGTTAAAGAAAGTGATATTCTTATTCATGTAGTAGATATTTCGCACGAAGCCCACGAAGATCATATTCATACCGTTAATCAAACCCTTACCGATCTAGGGGTTTTGGAAAAACCAACCCTATACGTTTTCAACAAAATTGACAGCTACCGAGAAAAAAATTACGACGAACTAATAGATAAAGGTACCAAACTAGAAATTGAAAATGACTTGAGTCAACATCTCAAAAATAGATTTGAAAACGAAAATATTTTTGTCTCAGCAGTTAGTGGAGAGAACCTTGATATGTTAAAGGAAACCATTGGAAACATGGTTAAGAATATGTACGATCGAAAATATCCCTATCAAAGCAAACATTGGTAAATTGAAATTAAATGAATAATTACATCGACCGATATGCTCAATTGTTAGTCGAATACTGCCTAGAGATAAAAGCCGGACAAAAATTATTTATTCAGTCCACCACTCTAGGAATTCCTCTGGTAAAAAAAGTATTTCAATATGCTTACAAAAAAGGAGCACTCATTGAATATCAATTGGATTTTCAAGAAAAAGATCAAATTATTAGAGATCATTCCTCAAGAGTACAATTACAATATATACCTGAATTAATTAAAAAAGCCTTTACAAGTTTTGATGCCTACCTCCATATAAGAGCACCCTTCGATTTGAAAACTGCTGTAGACCTGACCCCTGAAAAAAATAAAATCAGATATGCTGCTATGGAACCCTATTGGGATGAATACTTCCAAAGAACTGGAAATGGAAAAATGAAAAGAACATTGTGTCAATTCCCTACTCTAACGGCTGCAGAAATGGCTGAAATGACCCTTTCAGAATATGAAGACTTTATCCATGAAGCCTGTTTGCTTCATCACCAGAACCCTATAGAAGCTTGGCAAAAGTTAGGCCAAAAGCAACAGCGTATTGTTGATTATCTCAATACCAAAAATAAGTTCAGATATATCAACGAACATACTGATTTATCTTTCACTACTAATGGTAGAACTTGGATCAATTCTGATGGAAAAGCCAATATGCCTTCAGGGGAAGTTTTTACAGCACCTGAAGAAGATAGTGTACAAGGCAATATTTATTTTGATTACCCTCTTCTCTATAAAGGTGAGGAAATTCAAGGAATCCACCTCGAAGTAGAAAATGGTTGGATTTTAAAATGGAAAGCCCAAAAGGGACAACATACTCTGGATAAGATTATGGAAATCGATGGTGCAAGAAGATTTGGAGAAGCGGCAATAGGCACCAATTATAAAATAAATCGCTTTACCAAAAATATTTTATTCGATGAAAAAATTGGAGGGACTATCCATCTAGCCATAGGCCAAGCCTACCAACAAGCAGGTGGTAAAAACAAATCTCCAATCCACTTAGACATGATTGCCAACATGAAAAACAAAGGAAAAATTGAGGCAAATGGAGAATTAATCTACAATAATGGTACCTTTTTAATAGATTAAAACAAATTCTATCTATTTTTCATTAAATTGCCCTACCAAATACTTTGAGAACCCAAAAAACTACTTCTAGTCGTGAAAAAAAATATTGCCTTCCTAGAGCTTAAATACGGTAACATATATGGTGGCTATCCCAATTTTTACGCCATCTCTGAAATTGCCCTTTTAGTATTTGAACAAGATACTAACAGAATTTTTCTTGAAAGTTGGATCAATAACGCCAATATTGATGTAGTTAATGTGTTTGCCATTATTGATGAATTAGGTCATACCACAGGCCGAGATAAAGAAGTAGTCAATCTAAAAACCAAAAAACTAAAGACCTTTGATGAAGAGTATAGACTAGAAGAAGAAGATTTAGTAGAAGCATTCAAAACTTTAAGACCATCTAAGAATTATATCAAGAATTTCTTGTTAAAAAACTTGAAAAAATACAATTTCGAAGACCTCATTATCTTTGATGGAAGAAGGGATATTTTCTTGTGTGAAAGGGCGGGTGTTAATTTCGATAGATATAATATTATCGACATTCAAAAAATATTGAATAAAGAAACGGAATATTTGTTTTCGCTGAATAAACTATCCGTAGTGATTAATTTTAACCATGAACAATCCTATCTAAAATCCAATAATCTACAATATTGGTTACACCCTATAGCCGATAAACAAATTGTTCCTAAAACCGCCGCCTACGACGCAGCCAGACTGATGATGATTTACAATGAATTCAAACAATTCAAAGATGATTTTATGATGAAAGGAGCACTTTTATTAAATAAAATACAAAACGCCAAATAAGCACCATCCTTAACATTCAAATTCATCTCCCAACGAAGGAATCTCGATACCTTGAAAACCCAAGCTTTTCAAATAACCCTTAAAGTTGAGCTGACTCTCATACTCTCCATGTACTAAAAATATTTTAGAAGCAGATTTTCTTTGATTTTTTACAAAATCCACTAATTCGTTTTTATCAGCATGGGCAGAAAACGAATCCATACTTTCTATTTGAATATGAACGGGCTTCCATTCTCCAAATAGCTTTAAAGTAGAAACCCCAGTCCTTAATATCCCTGCTGGGGTGTTAGGCGAAGCATAACCAACTAATAATAAAGTATTCTTTGATTGCTCAATAGCATGAAATAAATGGTGTTTTACCCTCCCCGCATTCATCATGCCAGACGAACTAATTATAATACAAGGTTGCTCACTTAAATTAATTGATTTAGATGTTTCCACATCTCGTACATAAAATAAATTATTAAACCCGAAAGGATTGGGATCCGTCAACATATAATCGTGCAACTCTTTATCAAAACACTCTGGATGAGCTCCAAAAACCATTGTAGCATTTATGGAAAGCGGACTATCAACATAAACCGGAATTTCAGGTAATAAATTTTCGTTTTCAAGTTTGTCTAGCAAATAAACAATTTCTTGAGTTCTACCTACACTAAATGCCGGAATGATTAATTTACCTTGTTTCTCCACGCATGTGTGCTTAATGAGCTGAAGAAACTTCTCCACCTCAGCAGGAGATTCATCATGAGACCTATCCCCATAAGTAGATTCACAAATAAGAAAGTCTACCTCTGGCATTTGCTGTGGATCTTTTAATATCGGTCTAAAAGGCCTACCTACATCTCCTGTAAATCCAATTCTTTTCTTTTTCCCATCCTCTAAAATTTCTAAAGTAACACTTGCACTTCCTAAAATATGACCAGCATCCCTAAACAAAACCCTCACTTCAGGAGAAATAGAAAACCACTGATTATAGGAATGCCCTTCAAATTGGAGCATTGCTAAATCCACATCTGCCCCAACATACAACGGTTCAATAGATTTGCCTCGTTTGCGATTTTCATATTCAGCATCTCTTTCCTGTATAACCGCACTATCCATAAGCATTATATGACATAGACTTCTAGTAGCATGGGTACAAATAATCGGCCCATGAAACCCATCTTTAACTAGCTTAGGAATTTTCCCACTATGATCTATGTGCGCATGAGATAAGATCAAAAAGTCTATTTCCTTGGGGTCAAAATACCAATCTCTGTTGAAAGACTCCATTTCGTCATCACTTCCCTGATACAACCCGCAGTCTAACAGAATTTTATAACCATTATTAAGTGAAATCAAATGTGCACTTCCCGTTACAGCTTGTGCAGCCCCACAAAATTGAACCTTCATAGTATGTCGTTTAACAAGAAAGTTGAAAGTAATCAAATTTCCGTTATTCCTCGATTTTTACCCCTCCATATTGAAGCACTATCCTCAATTTCCCCTTTGGCTGGTTGGCTTTACCTTCGGTAAAAACCCCCTCTATTATTCTTTCTGTAGAAGTCTGTATATCTCTTTGGAAATCAGTCATCTTAGGAATTTTTATATCAGAATACTTCGATTGGAGAAACAAATCAAATTGGGAACCTTCTTCTACATCAATCCTGAAATTTGCATGCTCTCCATTAACAATTACAGACTTAAAATTTTGCCCCAAACCAAAACTGCCTCCTCCATATTTTAAATCTAAATCCATAACCTCACCAAGTTTTTCAACTTCTACATCGGTATACTGCGACAAAATCTCCAAATTTCGAATATCCTGAATTTCAAAATGATCAAATTTTCCAGAATTTTTTAAGTCACTTAAGGTTCCTATATTGAAATGGTCATACTTAGAAATAGTAGTAATAGACCTGGCCTTATCTATTTCAATTTTAGAATATTTACTTTCAATATTCAGATCAGTCATAGATGACACTCTTAGATCTGAATACTTCATAGTAACTTTTAAATCACCTGCCTCTTCAATGTTAATATTGGCGTAAGCCAAACTAAAACTCCCAAAGTTTTCTAATTTCTCAATTACACCCTTTCCATAACTCAAATTAACCGTCAATTCCCCCTCCAATTCATTTAGGGAAAAGTTTCCATACTTATGGGTCAATTCAAGATTATTGGTGATAGGTAAAAAAACCTCGTAGTTTATCTTGTAATCCACTTGGTTAAAATCCCAGGACCACCAGGAGGTACTTTTAGATTCGAGCTCCGTTTTGGCACTAACTTTATCCATTGAAGAAAGAAAATCAATTGTTACCCGATCAAAGGCCTCTTGTGCTTCTTTTTCACTCCCTGTTTCAGCTTCAATAGTGACTTTAATAGAAACTAAATTTTTCTCCCAAGTTTGTATTGTAACCTTTCCATACTTGTTAGTAATAGCCGTAGTACCATTTTGAGTGATGTCGAAACTGCGCTCAATTGTTTTTTCGAATTTCTTCGCTTTTGCATTTGATAAACTGAAAATCGTGGTAAATCCCAACAATAAGAAAAGGCTATAATATGATTTCATTTTTCTCATTTTTTTCATTTGTTTGAACTTTTTGCATCAACACCTTCTCCAAAATGGATAATTTAGTTTGATAAGCATTAATTAAAGCGCTTACAACTCTATCATCAAAATCTTCTGGAGCGGCTAACAATTCTTGTTTGAGTTGATCTATCTCTTTATCAATTATTTCGAATTCCGCCAATACCAACCCTAAATTTTCTTCGGAATCCAACAGCACCATTTGTCCGCTAATTTCTCTTTGAAAATAAGCTTCCGCCTCATAAAATTCTGGGTTGTTAGCCGTAATAATCTGTGTTCTTAATAATTCTATTTGTCGATTCTGATACCACGCCAAACTAAAACTAAAAGCACAAATAACTAATAATATAGCGGCAACAGATCTCACCTTAAGTAGATATACTGCTTTCAAATGCTTAATTCTGTAATCGCGATAAACTGCAGGTAGTATGTCTCTTGAAATACGCTCTTTATCAAATTCTGCGCGATGTTTTTTAATGTATTGTTCTAATTCATCCATTTAATCCTCCACTTTTAATAGTTCTTTAATTTTTCTTTTGGCTCGACTATATTGAGATTTAGAAGTAGCCTCTGAAATTTTTAATATAGAAGCTATCTCACTATGATCATATCCTTCCAATAAGTATAGACTAAATACTAATCGGTAGCCATCAGGTAATAAATTCATCGCCCCTTTTATCTTTTCCACTGACAATTGATTTTCTTCAATAATTGGTTCAACATGCGTATCCTCCATTTCTGACACCTCTTCAAAAAAAACTCGGTTTCTTTTGATGTGATTTAAACTGAGATTAACGACAATTTTTTTAATCCATGCGCCAATAGTTGACTCTCCTCTAAAGGTTTTTATCTTCAAAAAAACCTTTGTGAAAGCCACTTGCAATAAATCCTCAGCATCTTGTCGATTTCCGACAATTCTTAAACATGTGTTGAACATAGCATCTGAATACCTCAAATACAATTCTTGCTGTGCACTAGCTGAGCCTTCCTTGCAAGCATTCACTAAATCAGTAATTTCCAACGGTGTGATATCTAAATCTTAGTTAACTCTCCTAAAAGACACTAGGTCAACTTAAAGGTTGCTTAAGTAAATTATTATTGTATTCCCTGTAAAGCTTCCGCAGCAGCTTCAAAATCAGGATCAATCAATAAGGCTTGTCGATAGTCCGCTATCGCGGTATTCTTATCCCCCTTTAACTCCCTGCTGATACCCCTAAAAAAGTAAGATTCAATATGTACTGGATCTGTCGCTAAAGCCAAAGTAAATTGATTAATGGCTTCTTCGTAGTTTTTTTGATCCAAATACAAAAGCCCCATATTAAAATAAGCTACTGTATACTGTGGATCCAAGTTTACTATTTCTCTAAACAAACTTTGTGCACCCTCGATCTCATTGACCGATTGTAAATAAAAAGCATAAGCGTGCAACAGTTCAGTATTTTGTGGTTGAATTCTATACCCACTTTCAAAATATTGCCGGGCCGTTGAGTTTTGCAACTCTGCGTTCAATTGGCCTAATTGAATCCACCCATCAATAATATCTGGGTCATTTTGAATAGCCCATTGAAAGTTTTCCATAGCTAAGGTGGTGTCTCCCGAATCTTTATAATTCAATCCTAACATAAAAAAAGCTTCCCCATTATCTGGATTTTTATCTAAAAGATCGGTCAAAATAGATATAGATGAATCGAATTGCTTTAAAATATATAGGAATTCCGCATATTTTAAGTACGTAAGGATGTGGTCTGGAAACTTTTTTATTGCTGTTTCCAGTGTTGTTAAAGCTAAACTAGATTGGTAATGGTCTAGTTGTAAATCTGCTAATAAATGGTAAAATACAGGTTGATTTCCGTCTAATTGTATAGCCTTCTCCATATCCTTGATTCCTTCTTCAAAAGAGCCAAAATCATAAAATAGTTGAGCTCGTTCATAATATAGATTCGGATTTTGAGGATCATTTTCAATAGCACTATTGGCTTTTAAAACTGCTAGCGCGCTGGAATTACTGATACTTTCAGTTTGAACCTCTTCCAATTTCTGATTACTTTCTAATTTACATCCACCAAAAAAAATGGATATTCCAACAAGCAAACAGAAAAGAACCCTTCTTTGCATAGATTTGTTTTTCTATTTAACAGACTATTATGCCAATTGATTGTAAATCCGACTTAAAAATCTTTGTATCAATTTTTATTATTTGGTTTTTTTTTGTGTCGGCCCTTAGATGTCAAAATTATCATTCCTTCTCCTTTGGAGGTGCAGGTGTCGAAACAGTTAGTTCAATTATCCTTTCTCCTGAGACCTTAATAACGAGTGGTACTTTTGACCAATCATTTCAATGGGGAGATTTTATCTTGGTACCAAAAGGAAAAAGAGACTTTTATATTGCTTTGACCGATTTATCTGGACAACCTATACATTTACTTACTGGCGGAAGTTTTAGAGAAGATGATATTAGCAATATTATCAAACAACCTAATGGAAACTTAATAATAGGGGGGACTTATTGGGGAGGCGGATATTTTTTGGATACTCTTTTAGCGAATACCCAAAACTCCAAAAGTGCTTTTTTAACAGCATTTTCTCCAGAGGGAATAGCTATTTGGCGGAATTTTATAGTTGGATCAGGGGGTATTGAATTAAAAAGTCTTGCTCTAATAGACCAAAAAATTTATGCTGCAGGAACTTTTGAAAATAGTTTGACAATAGGCGACACCGTTATTTATGCTGATTATCCAGAAAATCTATGGGTTGCCGAATTCGATGGCCAAGGTGAATTTCATAAGGTTATTCATTTCAACGCCACCAAAAATTTAACTCTTATTAAAATGATTCCCTTACCAAAAGGTGATTTAATTCTTGGTGGGCATTTCAATGATTCCTTAATTTTTCCGCAGGATACTTTAACCGCTAATACTCTGGATGAGGATATTTTTATACTGTCATTAGATACCCAACTTGAAATCAATTGGTATTTAAAGGGGGGCGGGGTCCATAGAGATGCGTTGATTGATTTAGTAAGTAATCATGAAAACCAGATTATCGCAACTGGTGATTTTGTTGGCAGATTGATCTTTTCAAATGGGGAGGAATTGAATAGCGGCGATGGAATTGGTGATGCTTTTTTAGTTTGCTTCGATCACCTTGGAAATTCATTGTGGCAAAAAAATTTGGGCGGTTTGAATTTTCAGGGAACTCATGCTTTACATACCGATACACAATCCTTGATTGTTTGCGGAAGCTTTGAATCCGAACTGCTCATTGAAAATGAAATAATCGCAACCTCTGCAGATTTAGAAAGGCAAGTTTTTCTAAGCTTTTTTGACTTTAACGGTACCTATGAAAAAGTAGAAATTTTTCAAAATTCAGCTCAATTTTTTCCATCTCAAATTGTAGGTTCCGGTTCCAATATCGGAGTAACCGGCTCCTTCGCTAACACCCTCTCTATCGGCAACCAATCTTTTGAAAGTCCTTCTAATTATCAAGCTGTAGTAGTTAATCTCAACCAGGCTACCACTTCTTTTTATAATCAGAGCAAAAATATCCCTACCGTACACCTTTTCCCTAATCCAGCGAATAATTGGATACAATGGGACGCAGACCTAAAGGTTCAGAAGTTATTACTTTACCATATATCTGGACAAAAAATAATTGAAATGGAAGCACCCGATAACACCATTTATTTACCATCTTTATCGCCAGGATTTTATTTTCTTCAATTGATAGATCAAAAAGGAATGATCTTAAGTTCTACTTTTATTAAAAACTAAAGGAGATTATGGATCAAGTTTATTTAGTTGATACTTTTCAATGATACTAATTAGTTTTTGTCCATACTGCGGGTCAGTCGCGTATCCAGCTTTAGCCAAACCGAATGCCCAGCCTTTATAATCGCTGACAGCCAGTTTGTACAGAGGCAAATACCTGTCTTTTTTTAAAAATTTACTATGGGCTTGGTAGCTTTCCCTTGGATTTTCGTAAATGACAAAAAAATCTTTGTGGGTATCATCAGGGTGATTGGTGCAATGTCCTTTGGGACATGAAGTTAAAAAACACTTTATCCCAAAGTGGTTATTGGTTTTAATAGCCAGAGCACTCTGACCAGCTTGGCTTTCTAATAAACCTTGGGCTAAAGTAATACTAGCAGGTATCCCGTGTTGCTCTCTTTCTTTAATAGCTATTGGGGTGTATTCGTTAATATAGGCCTTCATTTTTAAATCAGAGGTAGGAGTTTGGTTTGGAATCCATTTGAACTTCCACTCCTTTTGTAATAAAGCTAAGAAACAAACTCCCAATACTATCCACCCATATTTAATCTTAATTTTTGGTTTGCGTTTCTTTCTCATGATCACATTTTAAAAACATAAATCATTATCCCTTCCAAAATTAAATCTTAGAGATGTTTATAAAAAATTGGAAACTATAAATAATGCAGTTAGTTTTGCGTTTTAACAATAAAGCGATGAAAAAAATCACTATCCTTTCTTTTGTAGCCTTAATCTTGGCCCTAAATGTACAGGCTCAAAAATATGGTTACCTCAACCTGGGAAATATAATTGCAGCAATGCCAGAAACAGCTGAAGCTGATAAAGCTCTAGAGGCCTATCAAGGAGAGCTAATAGCCAAAGGAGAGCAAATGGCCAGCGACTTCCAAAAGGAATACACTGCATTCGCCAATGAAATGCAGCAAGGCACCATGGCTCCAGCAGAACAACAAAGAAGAAGTCAAGCTTTAGAACAAAAGCGAAATGAAATTCTTGCCTACGAGCAACAAATGCAGCAAGACTTTCAAGTAAAAAGGCAAGAACTTTTGGCTCCTATTGTAGAAAAGGTGCAAAATATTGTCCAACAAATTGGAAAAGAAAATCAATACAGTATGATTTTTGATACTGGATCTTTTAATTCCCTTCTTTTTGTCGAAACTACTGATGATGTGGCACCTTTAGTATTGGCCAAATTGGGACTTTAGTTGTATTTAATCTGGTGGCAATTTCAATTTTTAATCAACCAAGTTTCGATTTCTTTCAACGATAATAGCCCGACAATTTTTCCCTTGTCCCAAATGGCTATAGGCCGTTGGTAGTTATAATTTCCAAACTCAGAAAGTGCTTGTTGCAAACTAGTATCGGGGCTTAAAAAGCTTTGAATAGTAATAATTTTTTTCTTGTAAATTATACCTAAAGGGTTATTCCATTTATCAATTAAAAGGGTTGGTAATGAGGTACCCTTACTCCCTTTTGAAGGTTTGTTTAACGTCCAATTTAATTTATTCCTGTAAATGACCTCTCCAATGGTCATCAGCTTTAATTTTTGCTCTAGCTTAACCAATTTTCGTTCACGCTGGGCCATGAAAAAAACAAATAAACCAACAAATGAGAGCATATAGTTAGCGTTCGTAAAACCATACACTAGAAAAAATACAGCAAAAATTTGGGCAAGAATAGAAGCCAATACAGTCGCTTTTAATCTTCCAAACGGCCACGTTAATATAGCTCTCACCATTCTACCTCCATCCATAGGAAATGCGGGAATGAGGTTGAATAACGCCAAAACAATATTAAGAATAAACAAACCAATAATAAAAATTTGCCCATATTGATCTACCAATAGAAAAGTATTGGCATCCCCAGATAGCATCCCCCATACATTTAATTTTACTGTGGAATCAACAAAAAAATAAAACGGAAATAAAAATACGCTGATCAATAAATTTGCAAGTGGTCCTGCTAAAGCGACCATTAATTCTTGGACAGGTTGTTCTGGCAATTTATCCAATCGCGCAACTCCCCCAATAGGAGACAGTATAATATCTACAGTAGCTACTCCATATTTTTTAGCCATCAATGCATGTCCTAATTCATGAAAAACAACACATACAAATAGGGATAATGCAAATGATCCCATCCAAAACGCCGCCCAAAATGTAATGGTATAGTACCACCATAATACCATCCCATAAACTATTAAGAGTAAAAAGGTCCAGTGGAGATATATAGGTATACCAAATAAAGTAGCAATTTTTAATTTCATATTATTATCCTTCCTCTAATCTATCCAACCAATTCTTTTTCAAAAGCCACGAAGTAAGTAAAATAACCGCGACAGATATTCCAAAAGCCTCCATGTTTCTAATCACCAAATATAGCGGCATTATTACCAGTGCATGCTGCCAAATAATTCCAATGAGTACGTTTAATAAATCTCGTCCAACTTGGTTATTAGGTTGAAAATCTAAATCTGTCACTCTAATCTTTTTCAATATAGGTTTCCAAAAACCCCATGGTCGAGTCGTTTTGTAAAAATTAATGAGGGTTTCATCATCGTCTGGTGGGGTAAGCCAGCACCCTAATAGTGCACCAATTAGAGCAAAACCAAATAAAAAAGGAAACTGTGCAATCGCCAATAATTCAATTCCCAAATAGGACAATACCGGAGGAATGATAGCTACCCCTATCATTCCAAATAACATTCCGGAAAAAAAACCAAAACCATTAAATCTCCACCAGACCCATTTTAATACATTCGATGCTACATAACTTCCGTATAATAATCCAACTATCCAATCCGTTCTGGTTTGAATATTTCCTCCAATTAAACCAAAAACCAATCCAGTTAAAACCAAAAGGGCAGTTACTAAATACCCTAATTTTACATAATGTTTCGCCGATCGATTGGGTCTCCAATACTTTTTGTAAATATCATTTACCACATAAGCTGAACCCGCATTTATAAATGCTGCAAAGGTGGACATAAAAGCAGCTAAAAGACCAGCTAATAAAAGTCCTTTAAACCCAGGTGTTACATATTGTCCAATAGCAATAGGTAAAACTTGCTCAAAATCCAATTTACCAGTTGTTGAATCAATTAAGGTAGTCGGATCCATATACACCAAGGCCAATACCCCTATTCCTCCTATCATGAAAAATCTAGGTAACATCAATACTAAAGGTGTTAATCCAAACATCATAGCAGCTTCCTTGGGGCTCCTAGTAGATAGGACTCGCTGCATGTCATAACTAGGGACTGGCCCAGCTAAACTTGCAAAAATGCCCTTAAACAACATCAACATAAATATAAACCCAAACACCTCATATCCATCTTCTGCTATTCTTTCATTTGCTTGCGGCAAGATAGACTGCCAATCTAAACCCAGTTCCCAACCAAACCATAAGGATGACCAACCTTCTGGTACTGCTGTCTGGATCTGTTCAGCTGTGGTTAAAGACATGCCAATAATTCCTACTACAATACAGGCTACCGTCATAATCAAAAACTGCAAAACCTCTGTCCCCACTACACTGTAAAATCCTCCCTTGACCGTGTATAAGGCAGTTAGAACAATTATTAAAATAGCATAACTGTCTTCACTTTTGATTGCTATATTTCCAACTTGGAAACTTAAATCCCAAGGAAGAAATTGGCTGGCAAACTTACCAATACCTTCAACAAAATAAGCCATAAAAGCAATGACAATGATTACGGCAAAGATTACAGTAATCAAGTGGGAAAGCTTACTTCCGAGAGACTTGCCAAATCTAAAAGTAATCCACTCAGCCCCGGTGAGTACTTTTGATCTTCGCATCCAAATTGCTAAAAATATCATCATGATAATTTGATTCCATATCGGCCATAGCCATGGAATCCAGGCGCTTTTTATTCCATATACAAAAAACCAGGCCACTGCAATCATGGTCCCTGATACGTCAAACATTCCCGAAGCATTGGACAGTCCTAAGTAATACCACGGTATATCATTACCAGCCAGAAAATAAGTTTTTATATTTTTCGACGCTTTCTTTGATAACCAAAATCCAACCCATAAGGTAAGTCCCACATAGGCAACCAAAATCAAAATATCTATTAAAGACAGGTTCATTAACTACTTTTTATTTTACAAAATACATATATTTCAGTTGAAGATATTTTTACTCAAACTAATTACACTCATTCAAGATGGATAAAAGGAGATTTATCAAAACCTTCTCTACAGGAGTACTCAGCTGGTCGTTTATACCTTCGCTTTTCTCCAAACCAATTCCATTACCAGCAAAACAAAAAACGAAAAATTGGTTATGGACCAGGCCCAACGTTAATTGGAAATCAGATGAGTGGAAACTATTGTTTGAGAACATGAATAAAGCTGGCATCAAAGCCCTTTTACCGGAGGTGTACAATGGGCATAAGGCTCATTTTGAACATCCCAACCCACTAGTGCCTTCCGCTGACCATACCTTAGAGCGAATTATACCCTTAGCGAAAGCAGCAGAAATTGAAGTTCACGCCTGGATGTGGACCATGCCCTGTAATAATCCTGCAATTATAGCTAAGCACCCAGATTGGTATGCTGTCAATCGAAAGGGAGAATCCGCTCGCGATCGACCTGCCTATGTTAATTATTACAAATTTCTAGATCCCTGTAATCCAGAAGCAGTAGAATTTGTAAAAGGTAATGTTGAGGCATTAGGAAAAATAAGTGAATTAGACGGAATCCATTTGGATTATGTCCGATTGCCAGATGTTATTCTAGCTGAAGGCTTGCAACCCAAGTACGGTATTGTTCAAGATCAAGAATATCCGGAATACGATTATAGTTATTCGGATTTATGTAGAGCTTCTTTTATGGAAGAATACGGTATTGACCCAATGGATATTGAGGATCCTGCTAACCACCAGGAATGGGTTGAATTTAGATACAACAGTATTTCCAATATGGTCAATAATCATTTAGTCCCAACTGCTAAAAATTACGGAAAAACCATCACGGCTGCTGTTTTTCCAAATTGGCAAAGTGTTCGCCAAGCTTGGCATACTTGGAACTTAGATGGATTTCTACCAATGTTGTATAACAATTTCTACAATCAACCAGTAGATTGGATAGGCGATCAAGTGGCAGCAGCTCAAGGAAGGTTGTCTTCAAATAAAAAACCCATCTATTCAGGGTTATTTATTCCTCAACTGAATCCAACCGACCTAGAAAAGGCCATCAGCGTCAGCTTACAAAATAATGCGCAAGGTTATGCTTTATTTAGTCAAGGAGCCTTGAAGGATGAACATTGGAAAACTTTAATCCAACTTCGATCTTAGTTTAATTAGCCGTTATCCAAAACCTTCCTTCATGATTGACGCATAGCTTTTTAGCCGTATCGCTTGGGTGTGGTATTTCAAAAATAAATCCCTCTGGTATAGGTATCAATTTTGGACTTATTCCCAACGATTTAAGATTCTGGTGTTCGTTTGTTAAATTACCAATAGAAGTGGAGAAGTGTTGGTGAGTTTTCAAAAATTCGTATTGAGCAAAATACCATTTCATTAATTTTTGCCTATCCTGATACCATTCATCTTTAATAAAAGTTTCCGTTGCAGTCCCCACTATTTCAGTTGAAAATTGAACATAACCCCAAAGTTCTGGAAGGTGAATATCTACTTTTCCCGTAGGGGACCAAACCCAATTTTCCTGAGGACTGTTGGGGATTCTTCCGCTTTGTGAGTCTTTCTGCTTTTGATAATTGCCATTTTCAATTTCCATCCACCAATCGACTCTAGAAAAATTAACCCGCCATTGCTCCTTATCTTCAGGGGCCTTAGCACCTCTTTTAACTTCTACCAGATCACTCCAAGGCATAGCTATCTCGATAATCCAACTCGTATCCAGATCTGAAGGGTCATTCAAGGTTCCCTTAATTTTAACAGCAGATTGTAGCCCTCTAATGTCCCAACTTTGAACATAGTGAGGCAATCCTGTTCTCGCTCGATAGGGTGTTAGCATTAATAAATCCCATACTGCATTATTGGCGTTCATTTCATATTCCAAATACAAAATTCCATCCCCGTCAGGGTCTAAGAAAATTTCAAAATCATCGTTTTTAAACATTACGGCATCCCGCTCTTTAATGGTTGCCCAGATATGAGGCTCTTCTAACTCCGCAGCAAAATAAAAGTAATGCTCATCCCATAACATTTTAGCTCGGGTTCTGAAGGGGGGCTTAGGCTTTAGGTCTCCTTCAATATCTTGAAAATCAGCAGTCCATTCCGCATTCTCCCAGGATTGCTCATTTAACTCCCCATCAATAATAATTTCATCTATTGCCTGATAACAAATATATTCAGGCGGCATAACCTGCGCAGTCAAAGGAATTAGGTTCACTTCCACCAACATCAAAGGAAGTAACCACCACTTTATTGGTAACATAAATAGTCTTAAATTATACTCTCGTTAGTTTAATAGGATAGGTTTGTCCAGAATTCCATTGCGCTACATAAACACTGCCTTCATCATCCACACAAACATCATGGGGATGTTTGAATAAAGGTTCTGTCTGATATAATTGCTCTAAATCCCCGTCCTTATATACAGGTGCTCCACCACCTGGTACAGAGACTACCTGATTATCTTTGTTTAGAATCGTCACAAAACCGCTTTCAGAGTCATAGGGCAACTTACTAATCAGGGTAGCAAAATACACCTCTTCTCCCGAAATTACAGGCCTACAAATAAATGCTCCCGGAAGGTTGATTACAGCTAACAATTCTCCATCCAATGAAAATCTCTTTACCTGATTTCTAGCCCGCGAAGTAATAAGTAAGGAATTTTCATAACCCTTTCTCGTATCCAAACAAATTCCATGGGCATTGTCAAAATATTCATCTCCCTCTCCTCTTCCTCCAAACCAATCCAATAATTCTCCAGTTGAATTATATCTCAGAATGTATTGTTTGCCATATCCATCCGCAACATAAATATCCCCATTAGGAGCAATCGTAGTTTCAGTTGGAATATATTGGTCTGCTTTTTCGTAAAGACCTGTCTGCTCAGGCCAAGGCAATGTCATAACCACCCGCCCATCTAAGGTGGTTTTAATTACTTCATGTCTAGCATTATCAGATATGTACAAATAATCAGTTCCTCCTTCGTTATTTAGAGTTAATCCATGTGCCCCAGGATATTCAGTCCCCCAAGATTCCAAGAAATTTCCGCCTTTATCGTAAATAATGATATTGTTCTTGGTGTGGTTAGTCAATAAAACAATCCTTCCTCGACTATCTTGGACCATTTCATGACAGTCTTTTACCGGAATTTTTGCAGGAGATAGGGCGCCCCATATGGTATCGACCCTATAGGTAAAATCTCCATGACCAATGATTAGGTCATCTTTAGCTTTTCCAAAATTAATATTGGGAACCATAATAGCCCCGGCAGTTAATAATGAACTGGTCTTTATAAATTGTCTTCTTTTCTGCATGGTATATCTCCTTTGTTTTATTTTTGAACCATAAAATAATACTTCTATGCGAATTCTATATATAATCATCCCGCTTCTTATGGTAGGATGTTCTAAAACCAATGAATTACCTAATAGATTTACGCCTCTCAATAGTCAACAAACAGGAGTTGATTTTGAAAATACTCTTGAAGAAACCGAGGAATGGAATGTCTTATCTTATGAATATTTTTATAATGGAGGCGGAGTCGGCATAGCGGATTTTGATAAAAATGGCTTCGTCGATATATTCTTCAGTGGTAATATGACTCCCAACCAACTCTATTTTAACAATGGAGATTGGAAGTTTGAAAACGTTACTAAAAAAGCTGGTTTAACGCATCTAAAAGACAAGTGGTACACTGGCGTCAGTATCGCTGATATAAATGGAGATGGATGGCTTGACCTATACCTTTCCTGCTCTGGACCTCAAGAAAGATCATTGAGGAAAAATGAACTCTACCTCAATAATGGAGATGGAACTTTTACAGAAAAAGCATCCGATTTCAATCTTGATATTGAAGCGAATACGACTCAAACAGTTTTTTTTGATTATGACAGAGATGGGGATTTAGACGCCTATCTATTAAATCACTCCACTGAAGATTTTCAAAATTTTGATGCCACTTTCGTGAAAAAAATGGAGGATGCAGATGCAGGTGATCAGCTACTTCGAAACGATAATGGTCAATTTGTTGACGTAACCCGTGAAGCAGGCATTAAAAACAATCCTCTAGGCTTTGGATTGGGTATAGCAGTAGAGGATTTTAATGACGACGGATGGCCCGACCTATACATTTCCAACGATTATATTGAAGAGGATTACCTATATATAAACGAACAAAACGGAACATTTAAAGAGACCCTCAAAGAAAACATAAGGCACATTTCTCATTTTTCTATGGGAAATCATGCAGCGGACATCAATAACGATGGATATTCGGATATAGTTACCTTAGACATGTTGCCAGAGGACAACAAAAGACAAAAACTACTATATGGACCAGATAGTTATGAAAAATATCAATCTATGGTCAATAATGGCTTCCATCACCAAAATATGCGCAATATGCTACAGTTGAATAACGGTGATGGAACTTTTGTGGAGATTGGTCAGGCTGCAGGTATTTCAAATACAGATTGGAGCTGGTCGCCTTTGTTTGCCGACTTCAATCGTGATGGTTGGTTAGATTTATTGGTTACCAACGGATATTTGAGGGATTATACTAATCGAGATTTTATGAACTATTATGCAGACCAAAGAATGAAAGCTTCTCAAGGGCTTCCTTCCGATGGTTTGATGGATATTATATCTAAAATGGAATCTACAAAGACCCATAATTACTTATTTAAAAATATCAATGGTTTGTCTTTTTCTGACCAAACCAATAGTTGGGGATTGGAACTTCCCATGTTAACCAATGGTGCTGCTGTTGCTGATTTGGATAATGATGGAGATGATGATATCATTCTGAATAATATAAATGCCCCTGCTGGTCTTTATAGAAATGACCTTTTAAACGATCATCATTTTATCCGTATCTCCTTAAAAAGTCCTCAACCTATTGGGGCGAAAGTAACGGTTTATTACCATGAGACTTTTCAGAGTCGATCATTTTACCCCTCGAAAGGTTTTCAATCTTCCATGTACCAACCTTTAGTATTTGGTTTGGGCAATAATTCAAGTATTGATTCCCTAATTGTGGATTGGCCTAATGGGAAAAGATCAAAATTGGATCAGCCCCAAATTAATACTTTGGTGACTATCGATGAATCCCTGGCTCAAAATAAACCTGCAACGGTTTTATCCTCTTCATCTCTTTTTCAGGAAGTTCCAAATAGAATTAATTTTTATCACGATGCCGAAGAAATTAATGATCTTAAAAGACAACCCTTACTGCCTTTTGGTCTGTCAAATATAGGTCCTGGCGTTGCTGCAGCTGATGTTAATGGAGATGGCAAGATCGACCTGTACATTGGTGGAGCTAAAATGCAAGCCGGTCGCTTGTATTTGCAATATGAGAAAGGGGTCTTTCAAAATCAATCCAACCAAGACTTTAAAAACGATATAA
Source organism: Bacteroidota bacterium (assembly GCA_041164265.1). GTDB lineage: Bacteria > Bacteroidota > Bacteroidia > Chitinophagales > Saprospiraceae > CALAZP01. Next base: position 75,397 of record JBEAPR010000047.1, read on the forward strand.
TTTATCAAGATGTGGCTGCAGAATTTTTCGATGCAGATGGAGATGGAGATCAAGATCTTTATGTAGTCAGCGGGGGATACAATTATCTTCCGGAGGATTTTGCTTTAGTAGATCGACTCTACCTTAATGATGGTAATGGCAATTTTACCAAATCCAAAAAAGGTCTTCCTTTAATGAGAACTAGCGGTGGGGCCATTGCCATTCACGATATCGATGGAGATTCTGATTTAGACATTTTTGTAGGTGGGCGAGTAATTCCAGGTCAATATCCATTAAAACCTAGAAGCTATATCCTGCTCAATGACGGTAAAGGACAATTCTTAGATGCCACAGCAGCAATTGGACCAGATTTGCTTTATCCTGGCCTAATTAATGGAGCCGGGTGGATTGATATGGATGGAGATTCACAAAAGGACCTAATCCTCAATGGCTTGGGAACCTCAGTAGAAGTCTATCTAAACAAAGATGGACAATTGAAAAAATCAACTGAATTAATTTTTGATGAGGCTCCAAAAGGATGGTGGTTGTCCTTGGTAATTGCAGATTTAGATGGAGATGGTTTAGACGATATCCTGTGCGGAAATTTTGGAGAAAACAGTCAAATGAAGCCTTCAAAAACCAGACCAACGGTTACTTATTATGCAGATTTTGATGATAATGGAACTGTAGATCCCATTCTCACTTATTATATAGGTAACCAATCCTATCCCGCCTATAGTAGAGACGAATTAACAGGTCAATTGGTAAAGTTGAAGAAGAAACTAACCGATTATAAATCTTATGCCGAAAAAAGTATAACAGATATATTTGAACCTGAGGAACTGGAAAAGGCGGAAAAATTGGTAGTGGAAACCCAAAGTAGTTATTGGATTCAAAACCTAGGTAATGGCCAGTGGAAGTGGAATAAATTACCACCTCAAGCCCAATGGGCACCTATTTATGATTTCGCAGTTAATGATTTTAACGGAGATGGCAATTTGGATTTTATTACCGGAGGAAATTGTGAAATGACGCGTACTAGTTTTGGGCATCAAGATGCTAATTATGGACAGGTTTTTATCGGAAAAGAAGATGGAACCTTTGAATTTTTGAATGTAGTTCAATCTGGGGTGGCTGTATCAGGAGAGGTGCGCAATATCATTTCCCTGAATGATGAATTGATATTTTTCCGATATCACGATACCCCGTTATTCTACCAATTTATACCATAAAATCATGAGAATTACTGGTACTTTTTTAGATGAAATCAGTCATGATATCCCTCATCAAAATTGGGGTTCTAAAGAATGGGAAAAGGATTTTGAGTGGATGAAAGCTATTGGAATCGATACTGTTATTCTGATAAGGGCTGGATATAGGCGATGGCAAGTTTTCCCTTCTAAAGTTTTAGGACAATATCAAAATGCATATAATCCTCCTTTAGATTTAGTTGAATTGTTTCTAACCTTATCAGAGCGATACGGCATGGATTTTTACTTTGGCCTTTATGATTCAGGTCAGTATTGGTTTGATACCGGAAATTATGCTAAGGAAGTAGAAATCAATCTGAGATTTATCGAAGAAGTATGGGAACGCTATGGTCATTTTTCTGCTTTTTCGGGTTGGTACATTTGCCAAGAAGTTAGTCGAAAAACTAAAGGGATAATAGACCTGTATGCTCAACTAGGGAAATTCTGTAAATCCATTTCAGGGGGTTTACCCACATTAATTTCACCTTATATAGATGGAAAAAAAGCTTTACTTTCTAATCAATCTAACTTAAGCAAGCAAGATGGAATAGCTTTAAAAGAGCACGAATTGGAATGGAATGAAATATTTGATGGAATTCGTGGAGCAATAGATATAGTAGCCTTTCAGGATGGTCATGTTGATTACGATGAGTTATCACATTATCTTGAAATTAATAGTAGTTTGGCTGCGAGACATCAATTGAGATGCTGGACTAATGCAGAATCCTTTGATAGGGATATGCCAATAAAATTTTTACCTATAAAATGGGAAAAGCTCAAATTAAAACTTGAAGCCGCACAAAAAGCTCAAGTTGAAAAAGCGATAACATTCGAATTTTCCCATTTCATGAGTCCTCAATCAGCCTATATTCAGGCACATCATCTTTATAATCGATATATGGAATACTATTCAAAATGAGAGAAATTGCTAAAAAATATCGGGAAGAACTTTTCAACAATGTCTTACCCTTTTGGATGAATCACAGTCTTGATCAACAAGAAGGAGGCTTTTTTACTTGTTTGGATCGAAATGGAAACGTATATGATACTGACAAGTTTGTCTGGTTACAAGCTCGGCAAATTTGGACTTTTGCCATGCTCTATAAAGAAGAGGCCATGGCCGATGAGCAGTGGTTATCCATTGCCAATCACGGAGCTAATTTCCTCTCTAAATACGGTAGAGATGAAGAAGGACAGTGGTATTTTTCATTGAGGAGAGATGGTAAACCTTTGGTTCAAGCCTATAATATTTTTTCAGATTGTTTTGCTTGCATGGGATTTGGCAAACTTTTCCAGGTCACTCAGGAAGAAAAACATGCTGCTGTAGCATTGGAAGCATTCCATAATATTCAAAAGAGAAAAGATAATCCTAAAGGAATTTACAACAAGCAAATAGCAGATAATAGACCTTTAAAAAACTTTGCCTTACCTATGATTATCTGCAATCTAGCACTGGAAATTGAACCTTTGTTAGATGGTGAAACGGTTGAAAAAACGATAGCGGAATGTTTGCATGAGGTCATGAATGTTTTTTATGATGAACAGTCTGGGATGATTTTAGAAAATGTCACCCCAGAGGGAAAATTTGACGATTCTTTTGATGGTAGGTTAATGAATCCAGGTCATGCCATTGAGGCGATGTGGTTTGTTATGGATTTAGGACAACGGTTGGGTAAACCGGAATTGATTCGAGAAGCGGCTGAGCGGGGACTAAACATGCTGGAAAAAGGATGGGATGATACCCATCAAGGTATTTTTTATTTCTTGGATGCAAAAGGCTACCCTACTCAACAATTGGAATGGGATCAAAAATTATGGTGGGTACATTTGGAAACTTTAGTTTTTTTATCCAAATCCATCCATTTACTAGGTGACCAAAAATATTACGATTGGTTTAATAAAGTTCACCATTATTCTTGGCATCATTTTGCCGATCCTGGTTATGGGGAATGGTGGGGATATCTCAATAGAAAAGGAGAAGTCTTAAAAACGCTAAAAGGGGGAAAATGGAAAGGATGTTTCCATGTTCCAAGAGCTTTGTATCAATGTTCCAAACTATTGGATCGGTAATCCATGATGATTGACTGAAATGGATTCAAAAGGATGAGCTAATAAATCAATTATATAGGCAAATTCTCCTCGGGTAAGTAGATTTGATTGAATTGGACTAAAATTTTCCTTTTTTAAAATTTTCAAGGCATCCTCATATGAAATTGAACTCGAGGATAGCAGGTTAGCCACCTGAACGGTAGTTTTCAAATCTACCTTTGACCAATCTTTTATTTCATGATTATCTAGTCCCAACTGTATCAAGCCTTTTTGTAAATCTTCAACTTGCATAGCTGAGTCGGGATAGTACCAAGTCCGATTAGCCCATGCATAAGGTTCTCCTTCTCCTAATAATAAACCTGTACTTGCTATTTTTTGAATGGCTTTGAAATAGATATGTTCAGGCTTGACATCATAGGAGGGCACCAAATATCCTCCAGCATTTAATACCTCATTTTGAACGAGACGCACCGGAACTTTATGAATAGGTAATTTTTCCCGTAGGGATAGAGCTGCCAGAGTACCAGCAGCTTGTCCAATTTGTAAAACTACTGGCTGCAATCGAGTCGAACCATTAACGATATTCGATACCGAAATAGCTTTATCTGCAACAATAAGTCCATCCACCGTTTTAGGAATTAATGCTCCTAATGGTACATTAAAAGACGGTACAGGAGGAAAATTAATTTCAGGAATATCCTTTCGCTCTTTGTGGTGATGGTCAATAGGGTAATCTCCAACCGCAATACCTGTCTTGTAAAGCGGCATCTCGGTATGGTATGGATTTAAAATATGATTTAAATCAAACCTGACTAAACCATCCAATCGACGGCCTTCTCGATGATAAGGGATTAAAGGCAATAAGTCATCCGAAGGAAATTCATCATCTGCTAAACCCAGATTTTTGTATCCTAATTCATGTTGTATAAAATAGACAAATTGAAGGGTTTTCAGTTTTGCCTTTTGCAAAGCTTCTGCTCTTTGCTCTTGATCCATTGGTACCAAGTTCAAGTAAATATCATTGCCTTTTATAGGCCAATTGATTAAATACTTTTCGTTAGGCAACTTGGCATAAGTCATCATGGTTTGGCAAGGGTGGATTCCACTTTTAGGTTCTGTGCAAAAATCCAAACAAGCACAATCAAATAGGCTGGGATGGTAATGGGCAGGTTGATCAATAGTCTTATCAGCAGTTGGACCGTAGTCCTTTAAAAGAGCTGTAAAAGTTAAATCTTGAATGATATCATTAGCGGTCTCTAGTGCAATGGACTCGCCTGTTTGAGACCTCGCCTCCATTCCCAAATCAAAAGATGCCCCTACTTTAGCTAATACATCTCCTAGGTCCGTGCCGTCAATTAAAACTTTAGCTTGAACTTTAAAAATTTCTTTTTCTCGTTCCAAAGTGACTATCCAATGATTTTTTTCTTTTTTGATGGCCTTCCAAGAAGTATGAGGCATAAAAGTTAAGTACTCCTTTTCCGTTTCAATAAAATCTAATAAAATTTGTTTGCCTACCTTAGGTTCAAATGCAGTGTGGGTTACCCAACCTGTCTGAAGGGCTTCTTTACTGCCGTAGTGATTCCTTAAAGCTGTTCTGAATGATCCCCATATTCCAGCTGGCATTTCGTGGTTACCATCTATAGCACTGACACCTGCTGCTGTAAGCATTCCACCTGGCCAAGCGGTAGATTCTATTAATAACGTCTTTGCACCTAGGCGGGCCGATTGAATAGCAGCTGCAGTACCTCCTGTACCTGCTTCTATAACCAAAACATCCACTTTTATTACCGGCTTAATTTCGTTGGTGCACGCATTAATGGAAAGGAGAAAAAGGAGCAGAATAATGAGCATTTCAAAAAATTTTATTTGGTCAAACAGCGAATGGTAAATGTATTTCGTTTTATTTACAAAATAATTTATTATTATATTTTTTGTATTCGACCCATAAGTGTGTACGCACACAATTTTACAAAATTTTATTAAATTTGGGCCGTACTGTGAAAAAGTAAACTACTTAAATGACATTATCCTATCTAAGAGATTTGATATACAAAGAAACCTCGTCATGTTCTTTGTCGAGGAATTATTTTTCTTACATCATTTTCAAAAGCATTTAAAAACAAAACAATGAAGAAAAAATTATTTTTCACCTTGAGTTTGTTTGCTCTATTTGCCTTTACCGGATTTGCTCAAAAAACAGTTTCAGGAACTGTTACAGATGCAAGTGGTGAAGTCATGATTGGAGTTAACATTCTAGAAGTTGGTACTTCTAACGGGACAATTACCGACTTAGATGGAAATTTTTCTATTGAAGTTTCCGATGATGCCACTCTTGAATTCAGTATGGTAGGTTACACCCCTCAACAGATTGAGGTAGGTAGCCAGACCGTTATCGACTTAGTACTGGAAGAAGGGGTTGCTTTAAGCGAAGTAGTAGTGACCTCTTTGGGTATTTCCAAAGAGAAGAAAGCACTGGGTTATGCAGTTACTGAAATCGGAGGGGAGGATTTTACTGAAGCTAGAGAACTAAACGTTGCAAATTCACTTGCTGGTAAAGTAGCCGGTGTTAACGTTAGTAATATTGCTTCTGGTCCTGGTGGTTCAAGCCGTGTAATTATTCGTGGCAACAGTTCTATCTCAGGTAACAATCAGCCTTTGTATGTAGTGGATGGTATTCCAATTGACAACACTAACCTTGGATCTGCAGGTATGTGGGGTGGTCAAGACTGGGGTGATGGTGTATCCAGCATCAATCCTGACGATATCGAAACCATGACTGTATTGAAAGGCTCTTCTGCTGCTGCTTTATATGGTTCTAGAGCTAGTAATGGTGTTATTATGATTACCACTAAGAAAGGAGGTAAAAGAAAAGGAGTAGGCGTTGAAGTACAAAGCAACTATACCTTTGAAAACATTATTGAAACTTTCGATTTCCAAAAGGAATACGGACAAGGTGATAATGGTAAGAGACCTACTACTCAGCCTGAAGCTATTGCCTCCAATTTGTATTCATGGGGAGAAAAATTAGACGGTCGTTCAACTATTCAATTTGATGGTCAATCAAGACCTTACAGTGATGTTGGAGATAACCTAGGTAGTTTTTACCAGACTGGAAGTACATGGACCAACTCTCTATCTTTAAGCGGAGGAGATGAAAACTACAATTTCCGTTTTGGGGTAACTAATCTAGAAAATCAGGGGATTATCCCTAACTCAGGATTAGACAGAAATACTTTCACTACTAATACTTCTGGTAAGTTTGGAAAGTTAACTGCTTCTTTTGCGGGTACTTATATTCGTGAAAATGTACAGAATAGACCAAGATTATCGGATTCTCCAGGTAATGCCAACTATACTGCATGGTCTATGCCGGCTAACGTGGATGTTAATTCTTTATTAGGTCCTAATGGAGATGGTACCAATGAAGAGGGAACAGAATTATTATTCAATGATAATATCTATGTAACCAACCCATGGTTTGCTGCCTACAACTTCGTAGGTTCTAACACCAAGCACAGAGCAATGGGTAATACTACGCTTAGATTCCAATTTACTGATTGGTTGTATATCCAAGGAAGAGCAGGTATTGATTCTTATACAGAAAGAAGAACCAGCCTTGAACCTTATGGAACTGCTTATAAGCCTTTAGGTGGTATGTCTGAATTGGAAAGAAGATTTACAGAAACCAATTTAGACCTTATTATTGGAGTTGATAAGACCTTAGACAACGGTATTGGTATCAGTGCCTTTGTAGGAGGAAACCAAATGGAGAGAAGCTTCGAAACTTTAGGAGGTAGTGGTAATAACTTCAATATTCCTTTCTTACATACTTTGAACAATTTAGCCAATAGAGGTACTTCTTACGGAATCAGTGAAAAAGCGATTAACTCTGTATTTGGGTCTCTTGAACTATCTTATAACAGCATCTTATATTTGACTGCTACAGCTAGAAACGATTGGTTCTCCACTTTACCTGTTGAAAGCAACAGCATTTTATATCCCTCTTTCACTGCTAGTTTCATCTTATCTGATGCTATCACCATGCCTTCTTTTGTTTCATTCGCTAAGTTAAGAGGTGGATGGGCACAAGTAGGTGGCGATACTGATCCATATCAATTGAATTTAACTTATGGTTTAGTTGGACAAGGTCACTTTGGATCCCCACTTGGAAGGATTTCTCAGGGAAGAATTCCTAACTTTAACTTACAGCCTTCAGAGACTTCTGAAATTGAATTAGGAGCTGACTTCAGATTGTTCCAGAATAAATTAGGAGTAGATATTACTTATTACGACAAGACTACTTCTAATGACATCCTTTTCGCTTCGATTTCTCAAACCAGTGGTTTCGGTTCTCAGGTAGTTAATATTGGAGAGCTTAGAAACTCAGGAATAGAATTGTTGTTGAACATTACTCCAATTAAGAGAACTAACTTCTCTTGGGATATGACATTCAACTTTGCTAATAACCAGAATGAAGTAGTTAGTCTTTTGACTCCGGAGCAAGATGAAGAAAGCATTAGAGTATCAGAAAGTAGAACTAGAAGTGCCTATATTCACCATGAAGAAGGACAGCCATACTCTGTTATCAAAGGATTCAAGTATGCTCGTGATGCAGCTGGTAATATTCAATATGATGAAAATGGTTATCCGGTAAGAGGTGAATTCGGTGTTTTGGGTAACGGCGTTCACCCTACTACATTAGGATTGACCAATAGATTCCGATATAAGAATTTCCAATTAAGCGTTTTGGTTGATGGTAAATTCGGAGGCGACATTTATGCGGCAACCAATGCTTTTGCCTACCTAAGAGGATTACATAAGAATACCTTAGTAGGTAGAGAAAACGGTAATGTTGGTGGACCTAAGACTTTACCTTTAGACGAAGTTGATAACTATTATTCTCAGATTTATAATATCACTGAGGAATTTGTAGAAGATGCTTCATTCATCAAGTTGAGACAATTTACACTTGGATATAATTTCCCAAAAACAATGCTTGAGAGCACACCATTCTCTGAGGTAAGTTTATCATTAGTAGGTCGTAACTTATTATTATTGATGAGCAGAGTGGATAATATAGATCCTGAATCTACCTATTCAAATGGTAATGATCAAGGTCTTGAAATGTTTGGTGTTCCTCAGACAAGAAGCTTTGGATTCAATCTAAATGTTAAATTTTAAAATCAAATCTATTTTAATAGATTAAAAATTGAGTGTAATGAAATCATTTTTAAATAAATTTTACCTTTTGGGGCTCGTTATGGCGCTTTCTATGGTGTCATGTGATGAAGGGTTCGAGGAATTGAACCTGAACCCCACTCAAGCGAACGATCTTGATCCAAAATTCCAATTTTCTTATGTTCAACTTCAGACTTCTGGGGAACGTTATGAAAACTGGAGAGCAGTTTTAATTTACTCCTCCACTATGGTCCAGCATCTTTCTGCTTTGGCTACATATTGGTCAGGGGATAAATACCTTTTCAATAGTGGTTATTCCTCTTCTTTGTTTGACAGAGCCTATAATAACTATATTAAGGATATTCAAGACTTAATCAATAACCTGGAAACTTCAGGAGAAAATCCAGAAATGTTGGCTATGGCTAGAATATGGAGAGTAGTTGCTTTCCATAGAGTGACTGATATTTATGGAGATATTCCTTATTCTGAAGCAGGAAAGGGTTATATCGACGGTATTACTGCTCCAAAATACGATGCACAAGAAGACATCTACAAAGACATGGTTGCTGAATTAGAATCTGCAATAGGTCAGTTGTCTGGAGGTGGAAGATCTTTTGGCTCTGCAGATTTTATCTACGGAGGCAACACTGATCAGTGGCGTAAATTTGCCAATTCTATGTTGTTGAGATTAGGAATGCGTATGTCTAAAGCTGATCCCGCAGCTGCGGAAGCTGCTGTTAGAAAAGCCATTTCAGGAGGTGTAATGACTAGCAATGCTGACATCGCAATGATTCAGCACAGCTCAGGACCAGAAGGTATCAACCAAAATGGAATAGGTCAGGTTTTCTTAGCGGATGACAATCAAAGAATGAGTAAAACGTTCATCGATTGGATGGCTAATCACAATGACCCTAGAATTGATGTTTTGGGCTATATGGCTGTTGGAGGAGCTCAAGTAGGTCTTCCTAATGGTTATGATGCACAGACTATTTCAAGCTATGGCAGTGATGATTTAAATACCTATAGCCGGGTTAATCCTAAGTTAGTTACTGTGGATGCTCCAATGATTTTCATGACCTATGCGGAAGTTGAATTATTATTAGCCGAAGCAGCACTAAGAGGCTGGCATTCTGGTGATGCAGCTACCCACTATAATAATGGTGTTAAAGCCGCTATCCAACAGTGGGAGGTGTACGATGCAAGTTTGGCCATCAGCGATGCAGATGCGGATGCTTATTTAGCTGCTAATCCATTCAGTGCTTCAGAAGGTATGAGAATGATAGGTGAGCAGTACTGGGCTGCTACTTTCTTGAACGAATACGAAGCGTATGCAAACTGGAGAAGAACAGGTTATCCTGCAATTACTCCAACAGACTATCCTGGTAATCAGTCTAACAGTCAGGTTCCAAGACGTTTGAGATATCCAGATTCTGAATATGGTATCAACGGAGATAACATCCAGGCAGCCATATCTAGACAAGGACCAGACGAATTTACAACTAGAATGTGGTGGGATAAATAATCCTAAACATCATTAATTATAAAAAAGGGGAAGCACATGCTTCCCCTTTTTTTGTTTTAACACTAAAAAAATAAATGTATTTCAGTAAAATCAATTTACTCGAAATGCTACTATTGAAAAATAAATAGCAGACTAAAGAAGTTGTTTTGCGAGAAATACACTAAAACTATACTTAATTCTTTTCCCTTTAAATTCTATTAATTTTTGGACGGGTCAAATTAAAATTTCCAATTCATGAGCACGCTTTAAATAATAGTTGATGTTTTCTTTCACTACAATATCTAATGGAAGATTCTGAAGGTATTCTAATTTTCTTTTTTGCAATAAATGCCTAGTCAAACCCATAATGCCTAAATACCCCTGTTGCACTGAATTTTGGTTGATAAGAAAACTGATTTTATCCTTATTTAGGTAATCAATATTTGGTTGAATTAAATCAAATCCTACAGTGGTTATTGTAGGCCCAAAAATTTCACCTGCACACTCCATCAATTTATAAATCCTTGAATTGGTAACAAAAATCCCAGATAATTCTTTAGGGGGTATGGGCAAACTATTTATTTTTTCAATGATATATCCTTGATTATTGAAGTCTTCTATATCTAATTTATAAATATGTATTTGGTCACTGTGATTAAGGTTAAAGTAACTTCTAAATCCTTTTTCCTTTTCTTGTAAGTGCTTGGCATCTTGAAGCTTATTATCCATATTCAAAACCAAGACATGGCCTGTTCCGATTAAATTAAAACTAATTAGTCTAGCGGCAAGAACCCCACTTTGAAATGAATCCTGCCCAATATACGCTAGAACCCCTTTAGCATTAATTTCCGTGTTGATGTTTATGATAGGTATCTTATTGGCAATACATCTATCGATGAAAACCTTTCCCTGTTTGAAAATTAATGGAGCTAATAAAACTCCATTGGGATTGGATTGAATAACTGCTTGACCTTTTCTTAAAAAATCTTGTTCACTATTGGAGTCAAAAAAATAAAATTCAGGAACTACTCCGTAATGTGTAATTTGACGAATCGCCTTTTCTACTCCTTGTAAAGGTTGCCTCCAATAAATATCTAATGCTGGATCTGGTAAAAAAATAGCCAATCGAATAGCTCTATTTAGCGCCAATGTGCTCGCCAATAGATTAGGTTCATAGCCCATCTTTTCCATTACTCCCAAAACCTTTTGTTTGGCGCCCTCTGAAACGTTTCCTCTATTATGGATGACCCTATCTACTGTCCCTGGTGAAACACCAGCCAGTTTTGCAATATCTTTAATTCGAATTCTTTCCACCAATATCCATTATAAGGAAGAAAACTTAAATTACTATTCTTTTTTAATAGTGCCTCAATTTTTTTCAAAAAACAATTACTGTGTTCGCACACAGTTTTAATTGTTTTCCTATATTTATCGCAGGATTAGAATATTAATTTTTTGAATTGAGAGCCTCTTGGAATTAGCAATTGGAATTGATATAGGTGGTACTAGTACAAAGTTAGCTTTGATTGACAGGTCTGGCCATTTTCACCATACTCATTCCTTTCCAACAGTCAATAATAGCCAGGGCATCCCTTATATTGACAGGCTAATTAATCAAATAAAACCAATAATTGCTTCCTTTGAAGGAACAGACAAAAATTTATTAGGTATTGGAATTGGAGCCCCCAGCACTAACGAAAAAATGGGTACTATCGAATATCCTGCTAATCTCCCGATTGATGGAATTCTCCCCATTGTTAAGATTCTATCGGATACCTTTTCACTACCTACTTATTTAATTAAAGATGCTAGCGCAGCTTTGTTAGGGGAGTATTATTTTGGTAAAGGACAAGGGCAGGAAAACTTCATTATGATTACCCTGGGTACGGGTTTAGGTTGTGGAATCATGGCCAATGGAAAAATTTTAAATGGAACCAAGGGTTTAGCTGGTGAATTGGGCCATGTTCCTGTTCATCTTTCAGATAGAAAATGTGGTTGTGGAAAGTATGGATGTTTGGAGACTTATGTCTCTGCTAGAGGATTAGTAAGAACTGCTTTAGACTATATGGCTAAAGAAATTACTGATTCATCATTAAGAAAACTTTCATTTGATTCCTTGGATGCAAAAGTAATTTTTGAGCATGCAAAAGGGGGAGATGAATTAGCCCTTAAAGTTTTTGAAACTACTGGAAAATTATTGGGACAAAAAATTGCTGAATTAATAACATTACTGGAACCCTCCACTATTGTCTTGGCAGGAGGACTAGCTGAAGCAGGGTCATTATTAACTGATCCTATTTTTAAGAACATAGACCACTACTTACTCCCTATGCACAAGAATTTAGTTCAGATAACCACTTCCAATCTTCCAGTTAACCACGCAGCCTTAAGTGGAGCTGCCTCTTTGACATGGGTGCATTCTGCAAGCAATTATACACTCAGTTATACCAATCAACCGAATAAAATAATATAGTCATGAATAATGGTATTGAAAAATCAGTCTCTAAATACCAACTAAAGTCACTTGAAAAAATTCCCGCAAGAATTTGGAATGATCCTAATAATGCTTCTATTCATATTGCTCAAGCTATAGCAAGTGCTATTAAAGAAAAACAATCTAAAGGAGACCATATTGTACTGGGCTTAGCTACCGGTTCCTCGCCCGTAAAGGTCTACGAAGAATTGGTGAGAATACACAAGGAAGAACAATTGAGTTTTCGCAATGTATATACCTTTAATTTGGATGAATACTACCCCATCCAATCCACTGCACCTCAAAGTTATGTCAGATTTATGGATGAGAATCTATTTAATCATATTGATATACCAAGAGAAAATATTCATATTCCAGATGGTACATTGGCGATTGAAGATATCAGAGAATTCTGTGCAGAATATGAATCCAAAATTGATGCATTAGGTGGTATTGATATTCAATTATTAGGAATTGGCCGAACAGGTCATATTGGTTTCAATGAACCAGGTGCATGGGAGAATTCAATCACCAGATTGGTGCGGTTAGACAATATTACCAGAATTGATGCCTCCAAGGATTTTCCCTCTGAAGAAGAAGTTCCATATAGAGCAATAACCATGGGGATTGCAAGCATTATGAAGGCAAAGTCAATTATTGTAATGGCTTGGGGTCAACATAAAGCTAGTATGGTTCGTAAAACTCTAGAAGGTCAAATTACCCCTCAAATTCCTGCAACCTTTTTACAAAGGCATACTCAAACTGAATTTCATATTGATAATCCGGCAGCTTCTAAATTGACTAGGAATACTGCGCCTTGGTTGGTAAGTGTATGTAATTGGGACGATGATTTGGTATGTAAAGCTGTAGTTTGGCTATCAAAAAAATTGAAAAAACCTATTCTTAAGCTTACTAATGAAGATTATGCTGAGAATGGTCTAAGTGATTTGATGCTTGATGTTGCTTCCAGTTATTCCATTAATATTAGAATTTTTAACCGCTTGCAAAGAACCATAACTGGATGGCCAGGAGGGAAACCCAATGAAGATGATTTATATCGGCCAGAACGGGCTATACCCGCTCAGAAGAGGGCGATTATTTTTAGCCCTCATCCTGACGACGATGTAATTAGTATGGGTGGGACCTTTTTAAGATTGGTAGATCAAGGTCATGATGTGCATGTGGCGTATCAAACTTCTGGAAATATTGCCGTGCACGACCACGATGCCAAAAGGTTCGTGGAATTCATGAAGGATTTTTCCGATAAACTATCTTTCGTATATCCTCCTTTTGATAAGGTTCATGAGGTCATGATAAAAGCGCTAGCTGAAAAAAGTAGTCCTGGGAAAATTGATATTCCCGAAATCAGATTGGTAAAAGGATTAATAAGAAGAGGAGAAGCAAGAGCTGGAGCAAGATTTTGTGGATTGTCTGACGAAAAAATTCATTTTTTAGACTTGCCTTTTTACGAAACAGGTACAAGACGAAAAAACAATATAAGCCAAGCTGACGTCGATAGGATTAAAACTTTGCTGCAAGAAATTAAACCGCATCAAATTTTTGCAGCAGGAGATTTAGCAGATCCACATGACACCCACAAAGTATGTTTAGATGCTATTCTAGGAGCTTTGAATGAATTAAAAAATGAATCTTGGATTAAAGATTGTTGGCTTTGGTTATATCGCGGAGCATGGCACGAGTTTGAGATACATGAAATCCACATGACTATTCCATTAAGTCCTGAAGAACTGATAAAAAAGAGAAGAGCTATTTTTATGCACCAATCTCAAAAAGACCGACCGCCTTTCCCTGGAGACGACGAAAGGGAGTTTTGGCAAAGGGCAGAAGAACGGAATAAAAGTACTGCTCAAACCTATAGAAATCTAGGATTATCTGAATATGAAGCAATGGAGGCGTTTGCCAGATATAATTTCTAATGATTATATCCTTTTGATTCTTGCGCCTATTTGATTCAATCTAGCCTCCATTTGCTCATATCCTCTGTCTATTTGAGAGATATTATGTATGCTGCTCTTTCCCTCAGCGGAAAGGGCGGCTATCAATAGTGAAACTCCTGCCCTTATATCTGGAGAGGTCATCTCAATACCCCTAAGTGGCGAACGTCCAGCATTTCCAATTACCGTTGCCCTATGAGGATCACACAAAATAATTTGTGCCCCCATATCAATTAATTTATCTACAAAAAATAAACGACTCTCAAACATCTTTTGATGGAAAAGCACACTTCCTTCGCATTGAGTAGCTACCACCAATAAAATACTCATCAAGTCAGGAGTAAACCCAGGCCAAGGGGCATCATAGATGGTCATAATAGCTCCATCTATAAAGGATTGCACCACATATCTTTCCTTTTCTGGCACAATGATGTTATTACCCACCTGCTCAATATCAATTCCTATTTTCCTGAACACACTAGGAATAATACCCAGGTCTTTTATTTGGGCTTCTGTAATGGTAAGGGTGGACCTAGTCATGGCTGCTAACCCAATAAAACTCCCAATTTCAATCATATCCGGCATGATATGGTGCCTAGTACCGCTCAACTTTTCGACTCCCTCAATAATTAAAAGATTAGATCCTATGCCTTTTATTTTGGCCCCCATATTATTCAACATCTTACACAATTGCTGAATATATGGCTCGCATGCTGCATTATATAAATAAGTAGTCCCTTTGGCCAAACAAGCTGCCATTACCATATTGGCAGTTCCAGTAACAGAAATTTCCTCCATCAGAATATTAGTGCCTACCAACTTTGAAGTAGTAAGAGTAAAACTTCTACTAGATGGATCATATCTAAAAATAGCTCCTAAGTTTTCCAATCCAAGTAGGTGGGTATCCAATCGCCTTCTCCCAATTTTATCGCCTCCAGGCATGGGTAATTTTACTTTTCCCAAACGCGCCAATAATGGTCCCAATAACATGACCGACCCTCTTATCTTTTTAGAGGCTTGAATAAAATCATCAGAATCCAAAAACTGGTCATCAAGGTCATTAGCACGAAAAAGATAATGTCCCTTACCTAATCTTTGAACAGTTACACCTAGTCCTTTTAGTAAACCTATTAAGTTCTTGATATCTAAAATCTCTGGAACATTGGTAACCTCAACTTCTTCGGAGGTTAATAAGACCGCACACAATATCTGTAAAGCCTCGTTTTTGGCACCTTGTGGAGCAATGGTACCAGATAATTTATTTCCACCAATTACCTCGAAAGTAGTACCCTCCATATCGGTCTATTTCCTTTTCTTATTTCTCATTTTTAACTTGCCTCCCTGGTTAGAATATCCCCCTTGTCTTTTTCGTTTTCTTTGAAATCCTCCAGAATTTCCATTATTATAGTTGGGAATATTAGCTCCACTATTTAAAGTTTTATCCAGATTTACTCCGTCATCTACCACCAACTTACCCTCTGTCATTACCTTTAAATCATTTTTGACTACATCATCACTTACAAAATGCTCCCTGTTCCATGTCTTATAGGCCATTTTCATATATGCCGCAATAATGTTAACAGCCTCAGCTTGCTTTTCTGGATCATTTTCCAAAGCAATGGCCTTTTTAATTAAAACTTGAATATTATGGCCATAGTGTCTAAACTTGGTTTCTATTACAGGATAGCTAACTGGTTCTGGTTTTTTTAGATGGTCCTCCAACGAAGGTATGACTCCTTCCGGCGGAGTAACATCTATATCATAATCAGCAATTCTAAATAGATGCTTCCACAGTTTCTCTTTATAATCCTCCAAATTTTTACTTTGCGGATTCATCTGAAACATCAGATCAATTATCTGAACCACAACTTGATACCGCTTATTAGGATCTTCAACTGTTTTGGCATATTGAATGAGTTTTTGAACATTCCGCCCATATTCTGGCATAATCAATTCTTCTCTTGAAGAATTATACTCCATATCTGTTAGAAGCATTTTTTTAGTTTAATATTCTTAAATAAAATTCAGTTAGAATTGGGTGTAAGCTATTCTCAACTTTATCCCATAATTAGGATGCGAAGCAGAATAAAATATTCCCCTCTCCGCACTTTCCCTTTTGGGAAAAATTGATAAAATAACTTTTGTATTACCCAAACCATTTGCAACAGATTGCACATGAGCAGTCACATTCATTTTATATGAACCTGGTTTACTCTCATCCCCTGGAATAAAAACTCCACCAAAAAATGAGTCTAAGTTGGTAGAGCCAATCTGTATATCCTGAATAGGTAATAAATCCCCATTTTCTTCTGTTGACAAAACTATTCTTTCAGGATACCTAAATACAGAAGTATCATTATCCATATGATTAGATACAAAAAGTTGTATTTCAGCTTTGTTAATTACAGCATTTTTAAACTCATTGGCAAAAGAAAAATCCAATTCAATATCTGTACCCGACATGCCTTCGACAAAAAGCAGCGTATCTAAATTTTGATTGATGGCTTCCCCAATTAAAGCAGATTCATATTCGTTCTCATATTTTACTGCCTTTACACTGAAATCATTAACTCGAAGTTGATACCTATTGATGATGGTATCCTGTGTACTATAATAAATATAAATGCCCGCTCTACCTGTGGAAAGGTCGAATCCCAGTAATGAAGATCCATTAGATGATTTGGGCCTCACCACTATTCCATTCAAGGATTCTAAAAATCTAGCATCCGAATCATACGTTGACGGATCAAACTGCATAATTTGATTTCCAAAGGCCTCTGATAAAGGTATTTTGATATGCGGATAAAAGCTGGTATCTGCTTCACCAGAAGAATAACTTAATAATGGAAGGCTGTCTGGACTATATTGAATCATTGAAGACCCGATAGGAATCTGGTTATATGCTGGATTTAAATTTGAATAATACGTTTGCGTTCTATCCAATTGTTCAACCAATTGAAATACCTCGACTTCAAAAGTAGCCGAAGAATCTCCCACCCAAGGATTAGATGCATGAAAGGGTAACAGTAAAAAAATTTCTTCTAAAGTACCTTCGGTAAAATCTGGCGTGTAATCCGGTCTAGTTTCCACATAAAGACTGGCGTAATTTTTCCCAAATAAATTATCCTGATAAGAACCTAGGTAATATATGTTGAGTTGTTCTGAAAGAGAGGGTCCATAAGTACTAACGCTATCTACTTTAATGGTTTTTGCTGGAATCTTAATATCATCTACGTACTCGACCGTCGTAGGATTAGATTCTACAATGCCGCCACCCAAGGTCAAAGGATCAGAACAAGAATTTAAAAAAATTAATAAGGCTGCGAAAACCCCACCCCATTTATTAGGATTTCTTGATAAGATATGATGTAACGACATATTGACTATTCCGAAAAATTTAAAATTAATGCAAATAAAAGGAAAATTACCTAGTCAGAAACTTCCTCACTTAGTAAGGATTTATAGAAATCCATATACTTAGATAAATCTAACGAGCCTTCGTGTAACAAACGAGGTTTATCGGGATAGTCCATTCCCAATCGAGCTAAATCACCAAGTGTTTCACTTCCCTGAATTATAGCGTCTGCAAATGCCCCAGCTCCTTTATGTAAAGCCAAATCAGTACCCTGATAATAAACCTCTAATTCTTCTTTCTTCAAATTGTTAATTATGGCCTTTTCATCAAAAGAATCTGATACCTTAGGATCAATACTATCATTATAAACAGAATAAACTGTTTTTACTTTTTGAAAAAGCGGTTCGCTTTTATAAGCCGTTTTAAGATACAAAGGAACTAAACTGGTTAGCCAGCCATGACAATGGATAATATCTGGAGCCCAACCAAATTTTTTAACCGTTTCCATTACCCCTTTGCAAAAGAAAACCATTCGATCTACATTATCACTAAATGATTTCCCTTTAGTGTCTTCAAAAATGGCCTTTCTTTTAAAAAAATCCTCATTATCTAAAAAGTAAACCTGCATCCTGGCTTCTGGCAAAGAAGCTACTTTTATGATTAACGGATAGTCATCATCATCTACAATAATATTCATTCCTGACAACCTTACTACCTCATGCAACCGATGACGCCTTTCATTAATCAACCCATATCTGGGCATAAGGATCCTAATTTCCATTCCATTTTCCTGAATATGTTGAGGAAGCTTCCTAGCAATGTCGGATATCTCATTCAGGGCGGTGTAAGGCTGCATTTCCTGAGTAACGATAAGTACTCTGTTCTTACTCATAAGTTTCTAATCTTTATCAAAAAGAAAAAGTGAATAGCCCTCTACTTTAGACCGCAAATATAAGAAAAAAGGCTAAGTTATTTTAGTTTTGCAGGTTCATGACCCAGTAGGTCTATAATTAATGCTTTCTGTTTCCGTTTAGTTTTAACTTTAAGTTTTAAAAACCTCTTTTATGTGGGTATTATTGTCTAGAATACACAATCCCCTATGGATCAGAGTAAAGAACTTGTTGAAGTTTTTTATTTTCCTTGGAACGGGAGTAGGAATTTTGTATTTGGTGTACCTCAACCAATCAGAGGCCTATTTGGAAGAATGTTTACAAAAAAACATCCCCGCTGAAGATTGCAGTTTATTGGAAAAGGTATTGGCTGATTTTGCATCAGCCAATTATTGGTGGATTTTAATGGTATGGTTGGCTTTCAACCTGAGTAATTGGAGTCGGGCAATGCGTTGGAAATTACTATTAAAACCTCTTGGTTACACACCTAGAATACTCAATTTATTCATGTCTATAATTATAGGATATTTTGCCAATTTAGGTCTACCACGGATGGGTGAAGTTTTGCGAGCAGCAACTATTCAACAATATGAAAAAATACCTTTAGAAAACGCTATGGGTACTATTGTCACTGATCGGATAATGGATGTTATTTGTATCCTTCTCATCACTGGCTTAGCTGTTCTGCTAGAATTTGATACCTTTTTAAATTTTACCAATGATTATGTGGATTTATCTGGCAAATTAAATGCTTCTTTCCTATTGTTGGCTTTGGGGATCATCGGAATAATTGGATTCATCATATTAAGACAATTTTTAGTGTCGGAAAAATGGAAAAACCATCCACTCGTTATCAAAGTAAAATCCTTTGTCGTAGGTTTCAAATCAGGAATTTTATCTGTATCAAAATTGGAAAACCCAGGTTGGTTCCTTTTCCATACCTTCAATATATGGCTCATGTATTTTACCATGACCTATTTCTGTTTTTTTGCCTTTGCACCTACCGCTCAACTAGCGCCAGTGGTAGGCTTAGTAGTTTTTGTTTTTGGGTCTTGGGGTATTGTCATACCCTCTCCTGGTGGAATGGGAACCTATCATTTTCTTGCTCAGACAGCCCTAATGATGTATGGAGTTAGTGGAGAAGATGGATTTTCTTGGGCGAATATTGCTTTCTTCTCTATACAAATAGGTGCTAATGTTTTTCTCGGTTTATTGAGTTTACTTATTTTACCATTTTACAACAGGCAGTATTCCAAATCTATAATTTGAACTTGTGAAACATTTTAATGCCCTAGAATTAAAAATTATGTCACTGGACCAATTGGTTTATACTAGAAACCAATGGGCACTGGAAAACAAAAAAGTAGTTTTCACAAACGGGTGTTTTGATATTTTACATTTCGGTCATGTTCACTATTTAGCTGATGCCGCCGAATGTGGTGATAAACTAATCGTTGGACTAAATAGCGATTCTTCTGTTAAAAAACTAAAAGGTACAAACCGACCAATCAATGACATAATGACTAGAAAAGTAATTTTAGCGGGCTTATCTTTTGTAGATGCGGTTGTCATTTTTGAAGAAGAAACTCCATTAGAATTAATCCAACAAATAACTCCTGATGTTTTGGTAAAGGGAGGAGATTGGGATCCATCACAAATAGTTGGTTCGGATTGGGTCCTACAACACAGAGGAACCGTCCATGCACTCCCATTTGTCAAAGGTTATTCAACTACTTCGATTGAAACCAAAATAAAAAACAGTTAATATCTTGACAGATGAGCACCCATTCGATTAGAGAAATGTGTCTTTATTTAGAAGAAATAGCCCCCTTATCCACTCAGGAATCCTATGATAATTCCGGATTGTTAATTGGGAAAGAAGATGCTGCCATCACCGGAATCTTAACTTGTCTGGATTGTACAGAAAAAGTCATTCAAGAAGCCTTAGAACTTGGCGTGAATACCATTGTCTGTCATCATCCTATTATTTTTAACCCCCTCAAACGACTGACTTACCAAAACTATACCGAGCGAATTGTGGCGAAAGCACTTAAAAATAACCTCAATATCTACGCCATACATACCAATTTAGACCATTATTTAATTGATGGAGTTAACACCAAAATTGCCAAAAAATTAAATCTACAAGAACTAGAAGCACTTGCTCCTCTTCCAGGTGGTTTTGATTCCAAATCATTTGGTGCTGGAATAATTGGCAATCTTAGAGAGCCCATGAAAACAAATATTTTTCTTGATTTCTTGTACCAAGAAATGCAGACTCCCTTAATACGCCACACTTCTATAGTGAAAGAATGGATTGGGAGAGTCGCCATTTGCGGAGGCTCTGGTAGCTTTTTGTTTCCTCAGGCACTAAAAAAGGGAGCTGATATTTTTGTGACTTCTGATTACAAATACCATCAATTTTTCGATGCAGATAATGAGATCATCATAGCGGATATTGGACACTACGAATCAGAACAATTTACTATAGAATTGTTACATGAAATATTATCGAGGAAATTTAATAATTTTGCAGTTTATTCTACGAAAATAAATACCAACCCAGTTCAATATTTTTTTAAAGCATAATTAACCATCATGGCGGAAATAACTATCGCAGAAAAACTTAAACAATTATACCAATTACAACAAATTGACTCTCAGATAGATGAAATTGCGGTTTTAAAAGGGGAATTACCAGTGGAAGTAACAGATTTAGAAGATGCCATTGCTGGATTAGACACCCGAATTGGTAAGTTACAAGCACATCTTGACGATAAAAACGATGAAATACTTGAGCAAAAAAGGCTAATTAATGAATCAGAAGCACTTATTGCCAAATACAAGACTCAATTGGACAATGTAAAGAACAATCGGGAATTTGAAGCCCTAACCAAAGAGTTACAAATGCAGGAGTTGGAAATTCAGCTCTCCGAAAAAAAAATCAAGAAGTTTGGCGAAGAAATAGAACAGATTAAAAAAAGCCTCGACAATAATAAAGAGATTAAAAAGAAGAATGAGGACAATCTAGTAACCAAAAAAGAAGAGCTCAAAGAAATAATAGCTAAGACGGAAAAAGACGAAGAAAAGTTAGTTAAAGCTTCTGAAAAAGCCAAGAAAAAAGTTGAAGAAAGACTGTTAAAGGCTTATGACAAAACCAGATCGTCTTATCGCAACGGTTTAGCAGTTGTTACGGTAGAAAGAAATTCTTGTGGTGGATGTTTCAATAAAATACCGCCACAGCTTCAATTAGAAATTGCGATGAGAAAAAATATCATCGTATGCGAACACTGCGGAAGAATACTTGTAGATGAAGATATTCTAAACAAGGAAGAAGCAGTTGGATAACTATTTTCACCAGAAAAATGGTGTATTTTTGCCCGTCAATTAAAAATTTTATAACAAATAACGTACTATGGCTCAAACTTTAATCATCGTTATTCCGGTTTTCGGAGTGATTGCATTATTATTTACCTTTTGGAAATCTTCCTGGGTAACCAAACAAGATGCAGGAAATGCAAGAATGGAGACCATTGCCAAAAATATTTCTGAAGGTGCAATGGCTTTTTTAAAGGCAGAATACCGAATCCTATCCATTTTTGTATTAGCAGTTGCTGTTTTATTATTCTTTAGTGGGCAAACTGAAGGTTCTTCTCCTTTGGTGGCCCTATCATTTATAATCGGAGCAATTTGTTCTGCCCTAGCTGGTTATATCGGTATGAAAGTAGCGACTAAAGCTAACGTAAGAACAACCAGTGCCGCTAGAACTAGTTTAGGTAAAGCATTGGAAGTAGCTTTTGCAGGAGGATCAGTAATGGGACTTGGGGTGGTAGGATTAGGTGTACTAGGATTAGGTAGTTTGTTTCTTATCTATTCTAATATGGGATGGGATATTAATAAAGTCATTACTGTAATTACTGGCTTTTCATTTGGAGCTTCATCTATCGCACTATTTGCAAGAGTTGGGGGCGGTATTTATACTAAAGCAGCGGATGTAGGAGCAGACTTGGTTGGTAAAGTGGAAGCAGGAATTCCAGAAGATCATCCACTCAACCCAGCAACAATTGCGGATAATGTTGGAGACAATGTTGGAGATGTCGCTGGAATGGGAGCTGACTTATTCGAATCTTATGTTGGTTCTATTATTGGAACAATGGTTTTAGGTGCCACCTTTATCGGGGTAACTGGATTTGGCCAGGACAATGAATTTGCCGGTTTAAATGCTGTTTTACTACCATTAATTTTAGCTGGAGTAGGTATAATCACCTCTATTTTAGGAACTTTCTTCGTAAAAGTAAAAGAAGGGGGAGATCCACAAAAAGCCCTCAATACTGGTGAATTTATTTCTGCTGCTATTATGCTTGCAGCTACCATTTTTATAACCAAATGGATGCTACCTGATGTTTGGTCATCCGCCGGAACTGATTACTCTTCAACAGGAGTTATTCTTTCTGTTGTATTTGGGCTCGCAGCTGGTTTGATTATCGGTCTTGTTACAGAATTTTATACAGGTACAGGTACCAAACCCGTTCAAGGAATTGTAAACCAATCTATAACTGGCTCTGCGACCAATATTATTGCAGGACTTGGTGTAGGGATGCAATCAACTGCCATTCCTATTATAATTCTCGCTGCAGCGATAATTGGAGCATATGAAATGGCGGGATTATACGGAATTGCTATTGCAGCTGTTGGAATGCTTTCCAATACTGGGATTCAACTTGCAGTGGATGCTTATGGTCCTATTTCCGATAATGCAGGAGGAATCGCTGAAATGGCAGAATTAGACAAAGAAGTTAGACAGCGAACAGATAAATTAGATGCGGTTGGGAATACGACAGCGGCGATTGGAAAAGGCTTTGCAATTGGCTCAGCTGCCCTTACGGCCTTGGCGCTATTTGCCGCTTTTATGACAGCAGCTGGGATTGATACCATTAATATTGCTAATCCACAAGTGATGGCCGGGTTGTTATTAGGTGGTATGTTGCCCTTTTTATTCTCATCCTTAGCAATGGGAGCAGTTGGAAGAGCTGCCATGGATATGATTCAAGAAGTTAGAAGACAGTTTAAATCTATTCCCGAATTAACTGCTGCCCTTAATGTGATGCGTAAGAATGAAGGTACAGATATTAAAGATTGGCCCTCTGAAGATCAAGATACTTTTAGAGCTGCAGACGGCAAAGCAGAGTATAGCAAATGTGTTGAGATTTCTACCAAAGCTTCCATCAGAGAAATGGTTATTCCAGGATTAGTGGCTGTAGCTTCACCAGTGGTTACAGGTTTTGCCGGAGGCGCAGAAATGTTAGGTGGATTATTAGCAGGGGTTACGGTTACTGGCGTTCTAATGGCTATTTTCCAATCTAATGCAGGAGGTGCATGGGACAATGCCAAAAAAATGTTTGAAGAAGGAGTTGATATCCAAGGAGAAAAATATTACAAAGGTTCAGAACCTCATAAAGCCGCAGTTGTTGGAGATACAGTAGGCGATCCTTTTAAGGATACCTCTGGTCCAGCTCTTAACATATTACTTAAATTGATGTCGGTGGTGGCTCTAGTGATCGCTCCATTGCTTTAATTATTAAAAAAATAATTTAAAAAGGGCTGCAATCTGTGGCCCTTTTTTTGTTAGCAATAGGTTAAAGTAGTTTTATAATTATTTTCAATCAAACATATTTCCTCAAAAAGCCATTATATTTATCTGGCTCAAAAAAAAGGCTTTAATAATATGTCCAATTATTTAGGAATAAAAAATTCGATTATGAGATACGGAAGACCTATATTTTTTTCTATTGTAACTTTTGCCTTTGTCCTTTATGCATTTATACCAAGACCTCAGGAGGTTGAAAAAGAAGCCGTTTTAATTCGCGCCATATTAAGTTACCTTTCCCAATTGCATTACCAACCTAAGTCAGTTGACGATAACTTTTCAGCAGATTTGTACCATCTATATTTAGAAAGATTAGATGGAAGTAGAAGATTTTTAAATCAAAAAGATATCGCTCAATTAGAGCCTTACAAAAACCAATTAGATGATCAAGCAGGTCAAGGTACTTTCGAATTTTTTGATTTATCCTCAGACTTATTAGAAAAAGGAATAGAAAAAGCAAAAGCTTTTTCAGCAGAAATCTTACAAAGTCCAATTCCATTAAATCAGAATAAAGAAATAGAATTGGATCCCGATAAAAGAGGCTATGCTAAAGATGATGCCGAACTTAAAGCGTTTTGGAAAGACTACTTGCAATATCAAGTATTACTTAGTCTGGAAGAAAAAACACGAGATAACTTGATTAGTAACCTCGATTCATTAGAGCAAGATAGCCGGAATAAAGTACAAGAAATATTTGATGGTTATTTTACAAGAATTCAAAAAATTAGGAGAGAAGATCGATTGAGTCTTTATCTAAATTGTATAACCAATATTTTCGATCCACATTCCACTTACATGAAACCCTTTGATAAAGAACAATTTAATATCAGAATGTCTGGAAAATTCGAAGGTATTGGTGCCCGTTTGTCTTCTGATGGGGAAACTACTAGAGTAGCAGAAATAATTGTTGGAGGAGCTGCCTGGCGGCAAAAGGATTTAGAAAAAAATGATATTGTCTTAAAAGTTCAACAAGAAGACAGTACGGAAGCTAAAGATATAGCGGGAATGGTTCTTGACGATGTGGTTCAATTAATAAGGGGACCAAAAGGAACTAAGGTCACACTTACTGTAAAGAAAGTAAGCGGAGATATTTTAGAGATTCCAATTGTTAGGGATGTTGTTGAATTGGAAGAGACTTTTGCTAAGTCTTTAATCCTAGAAGGCGAGCAAAATGGTGAACAATATGGTTATATCTATTTACCTAGCTTTTATGCTGATTTCAATGATAGGAACGGAAGATTTTGTTCCGATGATGTTGAAAATGAAATTGAAAAGCTAAAGGCAGCTAATGTCAGCGGTATTATACTAGATCTTAGATATAACGGAGGAGGAGCTTTATATGAAGTAGTTGATATGTCTGGATTATTTATAGAAAAGGGGCCAATCGTTCAGGTAAAGAATAGAAGAGATGAGGCTGAAATCATTGAAGATAAAGATCCTTCTGTGGCTTATGATGGTCCTCTTGTAGTTATGGTCAATTCAGGAAGTGCTTCTGCCTCTGAAATTCTTACTGCGGCTCTTCAAGATTATAATAGAGCCCTAATTGTTGGCAGTAAATCTACTTTTGGTAAAGGAACAGTCCAAAGACCATACGATTTAGATCGCTCTATGCGTGGTAATGAGGATATTAAACCCTTAGGAGCTATTAAGTTAACCACACAAAAATTTTATAGAATTAATGGTGGGTCTGTACAGCTTAAGGGGGTAACTCCAGATATTATTCTGCCAGACAGCTATCATTATATTGAAACCGGCGAAAGAGAAGACGAATTTGCCATGAATTGGAGCGAAATTGACCCTGTGCCTTTCAACCAATCTGTTTATACGCTCCAGAATAAAGAACTCGTTATCAAAAATTCAAACGAAAGAATTGCCAATCATCCAGTATTTAAAGATATTTTAACCAATGCAACTTGGCTTAAAACACAAGAAGAGGCAACGGTTTTTCCTCTTGATTTGGAAAAATTAAAACAGTACGAAAAAGATAGAAGGGGAAAGGCTGAGGCTTTCAAAAAGTCTTTTGAAACGGTATTCATTGAAAATATTTATAATATTCCTAGCGATTTGACCTTAATCGAATCTGATGAGTCCAAAAAGGCTAGAAATGAAGAATGGATAAAAGCGATAAAAGGAGATATCTATATTGCTGAATCCTTAAACATCCTAAAAGATTTAGTGACCATTCAGAATTAAAACGCAGTGATTTACCTTTCACTAGATCACGTCAATAAATCATACGGAGAAAAATTGCTCTTTAGCGATTTGAATCTTCAAATTGCCAAAGGACAAAAAATTGCTCTGGTCGCGAAGAATGGATCTGGAAAGTCCACATTAATGCGCATAATTACTGGAGAGGAAGGCCCTGAGGGTGAAAACAGTAAGGTTTTTTTGCACAAGGAAGTTTCTCTTGGATTTTTGCCTCAAGAACCACATTTTGACACGCAACATTCAATATTGGAGGCGGTACTGGATTCCTCCAATCCTGTAATTACAGCAATTAGAAATTATGAAAGTGCCCTACTAGTTCCTCCAAAGTCGGATAAGGAGTTTCAAAAAATTATGCTCGCCATGGATGATCATAAGGCCTGGGAATTAGAAAGTAAAATCATGGAAGTCCTATCCAAGTTTAAATTGTTTCCATTAGATAAACCAGTGGTTCAGTTATCGGGAGGACAACTTAAAAGATTAGCACTAGCCAAACTCCTAATTGAAGAACCAGCTTTCATGATTTTGGATGAACCTACTAATCATTTGGACTTAGATATGGTTGAGTGGCTAGAACAATATCTCTCTCAACCTAACCTCACTCTATTTATGGTCACCCACGACCGTTATTTTTTGGAGCGGGTCTGCAATCAAATTATTGAATTAGATGAGGGGAACCTCTATAGATATTCTGGTAATTACGGACAATATCTTGAAAAAAAAGCCCTTCGAAAAGAAAATGAAGCAATCACGCTAGAAAAAAACAGAAAACTTTACAAGAAAGAATTGGATTGGGTAAGAAGAATGCCCAAAGCAAGAGGAACTAAAGACAAATCTAGAATTCAAGCCTTTGAAGCAGTTAAAGATAAAATTAGTGATACCAGCAAAGATGAATCTATTCAATTACAATGGAAAGGGCAACGAATTGGAAAAAAAATCATTGAGTTACATCAGGTATCAAAAAAATTTGATGATCAAATCATTTTAAAACCCTTCAGCTATAAGTTTTCTAAAGGAGAAAGAGTAGGAATTATTGGACCTAATGGAGCAGGCAAATCTACCTTCCTTCAGTTAATCACCGAAGAATTATCATCTGATACTGGTAAAATTACTAAAGGAGACAATACAGTTATAGGCTACTATAGACAAGATGGGATGCTTCTTAATCAAGACAAAAGAGTAATAGAAGTGATACAAGATATCGCGGAATATATTCCTTTGGAGAAAGGCAATAAGTTAACAGCAGCTCAATTACTAGAACGTTTCTTATTTTCTAGAAAACAACAACAGGTCTATGTATCTCAGCTAAGCGGTGGTGAAAAAAGAAGACTTTTCTTACTGACTATCCTAATGAACAATCCAAATTTTTTAATCCTTGACGAACCCACTAATGATTTAGATATTTTGACACTAAATGTGTTAGAAGAATTCTTACAAGAATTTCCCGGTTGTATGGTAATAGTTTCCCATGATCGTTATTTTATGGATAAACTAGTAGACCATCTTTTTGTATTGGATGGAACCGGAGTAATCGAGGATTTTAATGGAAATTATTCCGAATATCGGGATCATAAAAAAACGATAGAACAGACAAAAGAGAAAAATAATAATATTAAAAAGGATAATAGTAAACCACCCTCTCAACCTCAAGATCACAAAGAAATCAAAAGACTCGAAAAACAAATTTCCAATCTAGAAGAGGAAAAATCTTCGATTTTAAAAGAGTTCGAAACTGGAATAAGTGATCCATCCGAAATTAACCGCCTTTCTGAGAAACTTGCACAAATCAACCAAACACTTGAAGAAAAGGAAATGAAATGGCTCGAATTAGTTGGGGAATAAATTATTGACCCAAAATTTGCTTAATTTCATATTCCAATAGCCCAACAACATTAGAGGTAAAACCAGCGTGCTCAGCCACAATTTCTCCTGATTGATTAATAAGATAAGTCTGAGGAATTGCAAAAAACCCAAAAGACTCCTGCATTTTTCCTAAATGATCCCAATAAATGGCAAAAGGCCAATTCTTCGATTTTGCCATAGGAGCAATCTGAGGATATGCTCTTGAATTATCTATTGAAATAGCAATAATCTCCAAGGGGTATTTCCCTGTCCACTGTTCATACAATTCAGTATAAGCATCTAGTTCTTTTTTACATGGGGCACACCAGGTAGCCCAAAAACTAAGAATAGTTATTTTTTCCTTGTGAAATATATCTGCTAATGAAACGACATTGCCCTCTAAATCTTGTACCATTCCACTGGGAATTTGACTCTGGGCGCATAGCGGTAAACTAGAAAATAGAATGAAAACAAGTCCGAATAAAAAGGAAATTTTCATTTTCGAAAGAATTTAAAATTATAATATCAAAACTAATCAAAATGGTTCATATAACTATATTTGTATCCAAAACCGTGCATGAAAGTTTCACTAAATTGGTTAAAAGACTACCTTTCCATCGAAATGGATGCAGTGGAAATTGGGAAAATTTTAACTGATACTGGCTTAGAGGTAGAACATATTGAAGAATTATATCCCATAGCAGGAGGTTTAAAAGGTCTCGTGGTAGGAAAAGTAGTTACCTGTGAAAAGCACCCCAACGCTGATAGGTTATCTGTTACAACCGTAGATATTGGACAAGAAAATACATTAAGTATTATATGTGGCGCACCCAATGTAGCAGCAGGTCAGAAGGTAATTGTTGCACCTGTTGGAACAACCATTCACCCTGTAGAAGGCGAGCCTTGGACAATTAAAAAAGGAAAGATAAGGGGAGAGACTTCTGAAGGGATGATTTGTGCTGAAGATGAAATAGGGTTGGGCAAAAGCCACGCAGGAATTCTAGTTTTAGAAGATTCAGCCATAATAGGCCAACCTGTTGCCAAACATCTTGGACTTGAACCAGATTATGTTTACGAAATTGGATTAACTCCTAATCGTTCGGATGCAACCAACCATTTAGGGGTAGCCCTCGATCTTTCAGCCGCATTAAAAATCAACCATGGCTTTAACGGAAAATTAAACAAACCTCAATTAGAAGCCATACCGCCTACCTCAAACAAATATAATTTAGAAGTTTCCATTGAAAACGAAGATGCCTGTCCCAGGTATTCTGGAATAGTTATCGAAGGGATTACCGTTGATAAATCTCCTGAATGGCTAGTAAAGAGATTGGGGTCCATTGGGATTAGACCCATTAATAATGTAGTAGATATTACAAATTTCGTGTTGCACGAGATGGGACAACCGCTACATGCTTTTGACCTTTCTGCTATTAAAAACAATAAAATTATAGTTCAAAATTTGCCGGAAGGATCCAAATTTTTTACTCTGGATGGCATAGAAAGAATCCTTTCTGATCAAGATTTAATGATATGTAATGGCCAGAACCAACCCATGTGTATTGGAGGAGTTTTTGGTGGGTTAGAGTCTGGGGTAAAAGAGCAAACCACTACCATATTTTTAGAATCTGCCCATTTTGATCCAACCACTATTAGAAGAACAAGCATGCATCATAACCTGAGAACCGATGCTGCTAAAATATATGAAAAAGGAAGCGACCCAAATATTACCATTAATGCACTCCAAAGGGCCACACAGCTCATCATAAAATGGTGTGGAGGCAAAATTGCTTCTCCTTTAATCGACCATTATCCTAACCCCATTAATAAAAAAGAAGTCGAACTAGATCTCAATAAAATCAATGAATTAATCGGTGTAAAATTGACTTTTGAGCAAGTGGAAGCTATACTTTATTCACTTGAAATTAAGATCACTTCTAAAGAGGAAACAACATTCAAGGTATCTATTCCAACCAATAAAAATGATGTCAAAAGAGAAGCCGATGTCATTGAAGAGATTTTAAGAATCTATGGTTTTAATAATGTTCCAGTTCCTTCAAGTATGTCTTTCAATCCAGGCGATTTTTCGGATAATCCACCAGATTTTAAAGAATCTATCGCTAACCTCTTGACTGGAATGGGATTTACGGAAACCATGTCCCTATCTCTAAGCGAATCAAAAAAATACCTGGAAATTCAAGACTGGTTTTCAGAAAAAAATTTGGTCTACATTCAGAATACTTCCAATATCCACTTGGATATTATGCGGCCTGAGATGCTTTTTAGTATGTTGAGCAGTATTAGTCATAACCTAAATAGACAACAATCCAACTTACAATTTTTTGAATTTGGTAGTATTTATTTTAAATCTTCAGAAAGTTTGGAAGAGTCTAGACGACTTGCAATAGGACTTACCGGTGATATTTGGCAAGAATCATGGCAAGTTTCCAAAAAATGGTCTCCTTCTAGATACCACTACCTTAAAGCGATAGTGGAAAATATTTTTGCAAAATCCGGCATTCAATCAATTAGATATGAAGAGACAAACCATCCAGCATTTGACTTTGGATTAACTTTCAAAAAAGGTCAATCATTAGGTCTTATCGGTCAAGTAAAAGAAAGTATTCTAAAAATATTTGGAATTAAACAACCTGTGTTGTTTTCAAGCTTGGAATGGGATAACCTATTACAAATAAAGCCCAAAAAAAATGTAATCTACCATCCCGTAAGTAAATTTCCATCCGTACGAAGAGATTTAGCCTTAGTGGTTGATAATTCCATTAAATTTATTGATATTGAGTTGATAGCCAATAAGGTGGGTAAAAAGATACTCAACTCTGTTAACCTTTTTGATGTTTATAAAAATAGTGATCAACTTGGTAAAGGCAAAAAGTCTTATGCAGTTAGCTTTACTTTTGAAGACCAAGAAAAAACCCTTAAAGACCAAGAAATTGATCGACTTATGAATAAATTAATTAACGAATTTGAACGACAATTAAATGCCTCCATTAGGCGTTAACAAAAATAAAACTTAAAAAGGTCTAGCTCTTTTAGAATAAAGCTGCGTTTCAATAAGAAAAATTTGATAGTAAAATATATAAAATAGATTCAAAACTGTTACCGATTTGATGCCTATCCTAAGTATTCCCTCTATTTGAAACGTTTTCGTTATTTGTCAAGAGAGATCTTTTTAATTTGTTTAAACAAATTAAATCATCAAACATGCAAGATATTGGATTATTTAGTGTTATAGGTTTGGCCTTCGGTGCCTTACTAGGATTAGTTATCTCTAGATTAATCGTTGGAAGAAAAGTCAGTAAAAACATTCAAGAAATGAATGCAAAAGCTGATCTTCAAATAAAAGAAGCCCGTTTAACAGCCAAACGGATTGTCGATGAGGCAGAGACTAAAGCAGAAAAAATTGTCTCTAAAGCTGAAGACAATAATGAAAGAATCAAGCAAAATAAAATTCAAGAAGCTAAAGAAAGATTTAATAAAATGAGATCTGAATTTGAGACGGAAAAAGCGGCTCACAAATTAGATCTCAAAGAAAGAGAAATGGAGGTCAAAACCATTGAACGAGAGCTCCAAATCAAAGTAGAAAAGCAGCAAGAACAACAGAATGAATTAGAATCTAGAGAGGCTGAAGCCATTGCAATTCGTGAAAACCTTGAAAAGCAACTTAAGATATTAGCAAAAAGGAAGGAGGAATTAGATTCTGCAAATGAGAAGAGAATTAAAGAATTAGAAAATATTTCAAAACTTTCAGAAGCTGAAGCAAAAGAACAACTTTTAGAAGCCGTTCAGGCTAAAGCTGAAACAGATGCGATGGCAATTGTTAAGAATTCTGTAGAACAAGCTAAGGCTACAGCAAGTAAAGAAGCAAAGAAAATTGTCATTCAGAGCATCCAAAGAATGTGTGCTGAATATACCATAGAAAATACTGTTTCTGTTTTTAATCTGGACTCAGACGATCTGAAAGGTCAAATTATTGGAAGAGAAGGAAGAAATATCAGAGCTTTAGAAGCTGCTACAGGGGCAGAAATCGTAGTTGACGATACTCCAGAAGCTATTGTAATTTCAAGTTTTGATCCTATAAGAAGAGAGGTTTGTAGGTTAGCACTCAAAAAATTAGTTGCTGACGGCAGAATTCATCCAGCTAGAATTGAGGAAGTAGTTGCTAAAGTCCGCAAACAATTAGATGAACAAATTATGGAGATTGGGGAAAGGACCGTTATTGATTTAGATCTCCATGGTTTAGACCCTTATTTAGTTAAAATGGTAGGTAGAATGAGATTCCGTTCTTCCTATGGTCAAAACCTTTTAAAACACTCCATTGAGACTGCTAACCTGTGTGCCATTATGAGTGCAGAATTAGGAATGTCCCCCAAACAAATTAAATTAGCAAAAAGAGCTGGGTTACTACACGATATTGGAAAAGTAGCTGAAGAAGAATCAGAACTGTCGCACGCCTTGATGGGAATGAAACTTTGTGAAAAATACAAAGAACACCCTGTTGTGTGTAATGCAGTAGGAGCTCATCACGATGAAGTAGAAATGAATAATATTTTGTCTCCCATTATTCAAGCTTGTGATGCCATTTCTGGAGCCAGACCAGGTGCTAGGAGAGAAATATTAGAATCCTACTTAAAAAGAATTCATGAGTTAGAGGATTTGGCAATGGGACACGATGGTGTTCAAAAGGCTTATGCTATGCAAGCTGGAAGAGAACTACGAGTCATTGTAGAATCAGAGAAAGTTTCAGACCAACGCGCTGATGATTTATCCTTTATGATATCACAGAAAATACAGGATGAAATGCAATATCCTGGTCAAATTAAAGTAACGGTTATTAGAGAAAAACGAGCAACCACTTATGCTAGATAATCTTTAGCTAACATTTCAATATGAGCAATGATATCAGCTGTATTTTCATATACTGATTTCATTGCTTCACCTTGATTTAACCCAGCGTATAATGCACTCTCTGAAGTATTAAGGATTCCTATAAAAATATCGACTTTTTCATTAGTTAACCCCATTTTTAGTAGTTTACTACCGATCTGCTCACGATTAAGGTCTGTCTTTGACATACTTAATTTATCTGCCAAATACCCCAACATGGTGTCGCTTATAAATCTGTAAAAAAGATGCCCTTCTCCATTATTTAAATGTACAAGAGCCTTACTTAATCGCTTTTCAGCCATTTGTCTGGCTTTACGTTGACGAGAAATCAAAACACTTTCCTTTTTAGCATTTCCATTAGTCGAAAATTTATAAATCACTAATACTAATAGCGCTAAAAAAGGAGAAAAACCAATCATATAAAAAATAGGCGACCCCCAAATAAACATACCCTTTCGGACTGATTTAATATTTGTTTTAATGGGCTTTAATTCCAGTTTGTTCCCCTTCTTAGATACCTCATCTGGAATATTAATCTCAGCCAAACTTTTTTGATAATTAAATCCCGGTTTGATTTCAAAAACAATAGGCCCATTCTTTTTTTGTACATATACCCCCTGAAGAGGATCAAAATAACTTATAGAAGGATTAACCTCAAAAGTCCCTGGATGCTTTGGGAGAAATAAATATTCAATCACCTTTTTGCCATAAATATTTCCATTGATTTCCATTGAATTATCTTCAGTTACCTTAGGAGGATACACTTCGAATTCAGAAGGAAAATCAAATTCAGGAGTGGTGATTCTCTTAACATCCCCAGTACCATCAATAGTTATTTTTAAAACAATTAATTCATCGGTAGAAAGATCAGCTTTATTAACCGTAGCTTTAAATTTGTAATTTCCCACAGCTCCTATAAAATCATCAGGAATAGTCTTTGGTAAACTTTTAGCAGTAAGAATTACCTTATTAGTTGCAGCGCTTATTCTCTTTAGAGGTTGGCTATAAAAAAAACTACCAAAAGGAGACCTCCCCCTTTCATCAGCTATTCCCAATTGTAATTGCATGGGTTCTATTTCTAATGGACCCGCTTGTTGAGGGAAAAGGGCTACTTGTTTGAGCACTTTAGTATAATACTGTTTACCGTTGATGATCTCTCGCTTAACTTGGTTGTCAAATTTTAATAATTCGGAGATGTAGAAACCTGGGTACTCCGATTCATTTAAAACATTAATATTGTCGATATTAATTCTGGTATATAACTTGTACTTAAGCTTTACTTGTTGCCCAACAAATGCTTCCTTTTGATCAATTTCGGCCTTTACAAAGTATTCCGCATCTCCCTGGTCTTTGACTTGTTCGGAAGATTTTAAAACCTTAACCGTAATTGGTTGAGTCTTTAATATTTGGTTATCAACCTCTATCGTAGCACTTCCTATAACTAAAGTTCCACTTTTTTTGGGGGAAAATAAATAGGTAAAAGATCGCTCTTGGGATCTTCTTCCATTTATAATAGTAGTACTTACAGATGTGGAGGGTCCGGATAGAATCTCGAAATCTTGCAATGGGGGTAGTTGAAAATCTTTCCCACTTGCATTTTTTAAAGTAAACTTAACTTCAATATAATTGCCTTCAAAAATTTCTCTGGCATCCGTGGTTGCCTCAAACGATACCTGACTAAAAACAGCAATAGGGATTATTGCTAAATAAATAATTCCCAAATACTTCAATTTACGCTTCATTACCAATCTTTTTTGGGTTTACCCCTGCCCTTTGATTCCTTTTTCTGGTTTTCCTGGACTTTTTTCTCCTCCTCAGCAGCAATTTTTAATAATTGTTCTGCTTCTTCTTTAGTTAATTGATTATCGTCCTCTCCTTCACCCCCTTGGTCATCTGATTCATTAGGACTGGAAGAAGGTTGTTGATTTGGATTGTTTTGATCTTGCTCTTGATTTTGTTGGTTCTGCTGTTCTTGATTCTCTTGTTGATCTTGCTGCTGATCCTGCTGTTGTTGATTTTGCTGTTGTTGCTCCTGTTGCTGGAGATAATACTTGGCTAAAGCATAATTGTGCTGAGCAGATTTATCACCAGGATTAATTTTTAATGCCTCCTTATAAGATGATATACTTTTACCGAAGTCCTGACTTTCAAAATAGGCATTGCCCAAATTATAATAAGCATCCGCTTTTAATTTATCACTCTCGGCCTCTTGGATAGCAGATTGATATTTTGAAATAGCCTCCTCAAATCTACTCTGCTGATAAATAGCGTTACCCAAATTAAAATGTCCCTTTTCTGTGGAGGTTTTTCCTATTGCTTTTCTATAGGACTCCTCAGCTTCGGTAAATTTTTGAGCTTCGTAGTTTTTATCACCATTTCTCAGAAAACTGTGGGAGCTTTGAGCTGAAACTAATGAAATAGCACCAAATATCCCGATAATTGATATTTTAATTTGAAGTTTCATCATCATTGGAGTTTGAAAACAAATCTACAGTTAGTTTTTTTGCCGACTTTCCTGAGGGAAGGAGAAAATCCAGCAATAAAAAAATTAAACTAAGCGCTGCAAAATATTGAAAATAACTTTCATAATCTGTAAACTCAATTTGTTCGTATTCCTGCTGCTCAATAGCAGACATATCTTTAACAAGACTTCCTATAAAATCCTCATTTCCAGTTTGAATAAAATAACTTTTACCATTTCCCGCACTAGCCAAATTAGATAACATTTCTGGATTTAACCTAGTCAAAACAGGATTGCCTGAATTGTCTCTTTTATAATCCATTCTTCCTCTTACAGCTACTGGTATATATGTTCCATCTCGGGTACCTATTCCTATTGTGTATATTCTCAATCCCTTATCTGCAGCCCCTTCAGCATTTTCGATCGCTCCATCTTCATGGTCTTCCCCATCCGTAACCAGAATTAAGGCCCTACTTTTACTTTCCTTAGAATCGAATGACTCCTCGGCTAAGGTAATGGCTTCGCCAAAAATGGTGCCTTGAGTTGGAAGAGCTGTGGGATTCAAGGCACCTAAAGTTAAATCTAATGCATTGTAGTCCGTAGTTAATGGTACCTGCAAATAGGCACTACCAGCAAAAACTATAAGACCTATTCTATTACCCTTTAATGCTCCTACAAGTTCCGATATTAATTTTTTAGCTCTTTCTAATCGATTTGGCAAAACATCTGCGGCCAACATACTTGTAGATAGATCTAAAGCAATTATTACATCAATACCTTTACGCTCTGACATTTGTGTTTTAGTACCCCATTGAGGATTAGCCAGCGTAATTATCAGAAATATGGCTGCGGCCATAAGGAAGACTGATTTGGTAATCCTCCTTTTGGCATGGTAATTTTTTAGCATGGCCCTGAGTAAAATAGGATTTCCAAATTTTTGTAACCACTGATTTTTTCGCTTTACCCAAATAATGGTAATCAACAAAAAGACAGGAGGTAAAATCAATAAAAGCAATATTTCAGGATGATCGAATCTAAACATGACTACAGAATTATTCTACCTAAAAATATTCCAATAAATAATTCAAATACCAAACAAATAATAGCACTAATTGCCCATGGAAAATAAGCCTCTTCAAATCTTCGAGTTACTGTAACCTCCATCTTAGTTTTTTCTAACTCATCTATCTGTCCATATATAGCCTCCAACATCTCCATAGTAGTTGCTCGGTAATAACTTCCTCCTGTTAAATCAGCAATTTGTCTGAGTAACTCCTCATCAATTTCTACTCTCGCAAGACCAAAAATATACCGCCCGTCACTTCTTCTGCTGACAGGGCTCATCGCGTCCCCCTGTGTTCCAACTCCTATGGTGTAAACCTTAATTCCAAATTCTTTGGCTATTTCTGCAGCAGTAATTGGCTTGACATATCCCTCATTATTAACACCATCTGTTAATAAAATGACCACTTTACTCTTAGCTTCACTTTCTTTTAATCGATTTATAGCCGTAGCAAGTCCCATCCCTATTGCGGTCCCATCTCTTAGTTTGCCACACTCCAACTCCAATAAAAATTTATTGACTATATTATGATCACTGGTCAATGGACACATAGAAAATGCTTCTCCACTAAAAACTGTCAAACCAATCCTATCATAAGGTCGCTTATTAACAAAGTCCACCGCCACCTTTTTACTGGCCTCCAAACGATCTGGTTTGAAATCTTGGGCTAGCATGCTGCTGGATAAATCCATGGCTAATACAATATCAATTCCTTCAGCATTGATTTCTTCTTCTTTGAAAATGTGTTGAGGCCTAGCTAAAACAACAATTATTAGAGCCAAGGTAACCAATCTGATATAAGGCCTGAGTTGGTATAAAATAATTCGCCAAGTCCATTTTACAGGAATGTTATTTAGACCCGTGTACGAAAATCGAACCTCCTTTCGTCTTATTTTTTTTATATATAGAAGCCAGAATATTGGAATTAATACCAATAGAAAAAGCCAATTAGGTTGATTGAATACGATATTATTCATTATTCTTCTACTGAGTTTTCTTCAGATTCACTTAATTTCTTTTCCTCCTCATGTAAATTTATAATGTTGATGATTCTTTTTACCTGATTATAAAAATCTGAGTGGAAAACCCCATCAGCTTGCAGTTTGGCAAACTTAATTAACTCTGCCTTATCCATATTTTTGAAGAAAGAATTTATAACTCCTTGATCCAATCCAATTAATTGAATCATTTCCTTTACCTCTTTTAAAGTAGACTCTAAAGCAGGTCTATTGTAGGTGTCCTCCAAATAACCTCTAAAAATTAAACTCAACTCAAAATGAAATTCTTTTACCGTACCCTCAGATAAAAATTTGTTTAAATCAAGTGCTTCCAATTTTTGAATAGCTATTTGATAAGGAGTTCTTAGATCAATTTTTTCCTGAGGACCCAGGTCTCTTTTAATTCTTCTTTTCTTAAAGAAAATAAATAATGCAACTATAAGGACGATTACAAGAGCACCTACTAAATAGGGCAAGATATCTTCGAATCCTATTGGTTCTTTGATAATTTCTTTAATTGGCATAAGGGAGGCTTCCTCCGATTCCAAAGGCAGGAGAGCAACTTCAAAGGCAGGAGAGGTACTGAAAAAGGTATCTAGATGATCTCCAATTTTAATAACAACAGGTATTTTAGGAATATAATGATACCCCGAATCAAAAGAAGTGAGGGTCAATTGTTTTTCAAATAAATTTCCATCGTCAGTCTTTAGCTCTTCAAAATCCTTTTCTCCTAGGATTTCAATATAATCTAATTGGTTTAGTTCAGAAAGATCTAATTGAATTATAGAAGCCTCTTTAGGATAGACAACTTTTACCGTTAGGTGAAACTGGTCACCTGTAATTATGTAGGTGCTGTCTAATATGGCTGTAACCTTTACTTGGCCCAACGAAACCAAAGGAATCAATAATATCAATAACCCAATCCACCTCATCATGTCGTTCTCTTTTGAAAAAAGTTGATCAAAACCTTAATATAATCCCCATTTGTTGGAATAGTTACCAAATCAGCTCTAGTGGATCGAAAAGAATTTTCTAAATAATTTAATTCGCCTGTCCTAAACTGTGAAAAATGTTTTTTATAAACAGTTGTATTGGTATCGATTAAAATCTCCTTGCCTGTTTCCAGATCTACCGCAGGGACCAAGCCTAATCCAGGTAATATCATTTCCATTTCATCGAATATTCTAATGCCAACCACATCGTGTTTGCGGGAAGCTACTCTTAACGGCTGTAAATAATTGGCATCTTGAAAATCAGATAGTAAAAAACAAATACTTCTTTTTTTAATAGCATTAGTAAAGTACCGCAATGCCAAAGATAAATTGGTGCCCTTCCCTTTCGGTTCAATATTCAATAATTCTCTAATGATAAATAGGATGTGTTGTTTCCCTTTTTTTGGCGGAATAAACTGTTCTATTTGATCGGTGAAAATAATGGCGCCTACTTTATCATTGTTATTGATGGCTGAAAAAGCCAAAAGTGCCGAAATCTCCAACATGATATCCCTTTTGATCGCATGCTGAGTACCAAAAAAAGAAGAACCGCTTAAGTCAATTAATAACATTACGGTCAACTCCCGCTCTTCCTCAAATATCTTTACGTGAGGTGCACCTGTTCTAGCCGTAACATTCCAATCAATATTTCTTACATCATCTCCATACTGGTACTCTCTAACCTCACTAAAGGACATACCTTTTCCTTTAAATGCACTATGGTATTCTCCAGAAAAAATCTGCTTGCTCAAGCCCCTAGTCTTGATTTCTATTCTCCTAACCTTTTTCAGCAATTCTTTGGTATCCATCTGATTTCCGATTGTCAGCACTCTATTTAAGGAACTTCAACCGCATCAATAATTTTAGTTATGATATCTTCTTGGGTAATATTCTCAGCTTCTGCTTCATAAGTTAGACCAATTCTATGTCGCAATACATCTGGCGCAACATTTCTTATATCTTCAGGTATTACAAATCCACGTCTATTTAGGAATGCATTAGCTTTCGCCGCTTGAGCAATACTTATACTAGCTCTGGGTGAGCCACCAAAGTTGATGAGTGGTTCCAGATCTCCTAGGCCATAATCTTTAGGAATTCTAGATGCAAAGACCAAATCCAATAGATATTGTTCTATTTTTTCATCCATATAAATTTTCCTAACCGATTTTCTCGCATTTAGAATTTCATCCATGGATACAACCTCTTTTACACTATTTCCATCTAAATCAGATAAGTTTCTTCTAACAATCATCCTTTCATCCTCAATCTTAGGATAATCAATTTTGACTTTTAGCATGAATCTATCGACTTGGGCTTCTGGTAGCGGGTAAGTTCCTTCTTGGTCAACTGGGTTTTGGGTAGCCAAAACCAAAAAGGGTTCTGATAACTTAAAGGTTTGATTTCCAACAGTTACCTGTCTTTCTTGCATAGCTTCCAGTAATGCACTCTGTACTTTAGCAGGTGCCCGGTTGATCTCATCCGCAAGAACGAAATTGGCAAAAATTGGACCCTTATGTGGTTCAAACTTATTTTCCTTTTGATTATAAATCATCGTACCCACAATGTCTGCAGGCAATAAATCTGGAGTAAACTGGATTCTACTAAAATTACCATTTACAGCAGATGCTAAGGTTTTAATGGCTAAGGTTTTCGCTAAACCGGGCATACCCTCCAACAATATATGCCCACTTGATAGCAAGCCTATCATTAATCTTTCAAGCATATTGCTTTGACCAACAATTACCTTTTCAGTTTCTCCCTTTATTTTTTCCACAAATGCGCTGTCCAAGTAAATTTGTTGGTTCAGTGCCTCAATGTTTACCGTCTCCATATTTTAGGTTGGTTTTTTTGTACAATTTTCAAAAACGTAATCCAAAAGTTGTAGTTTAATTTTTAACTATTTTTTAACGATTGGTTGTTTTCCCGATGCCTACCTTTTTTTAATGAGTCAAAAAGAGGGCGTACCTTTTCATAAGCTTCCTTTACTTTTAGTTCTGGTCTTGTAGGCTTTTCAGGAATATAGGGACCTGTTGCGTTAATTTTAATCCTTCTTACTTCTTCTAACATAATTGAATCCGCTAATATAGTTGCCTTTTCTAATACTTGCTTTTGGCAAACCTCCTCTCTAACTCGAATAAAATTCTCTACTCGATTTTCTACATCCTCCTCTATCATTTTCTGAATCATGAGGTCTTTAGTCCGGGTATCATTACAAGACCAAATAAATATCGAAACAAGTACAATGCTTATAGTCGTTTTCATTTACTTTATTCTATCCCTCAGTTTTTTTTCTTCTTCCTTTCTCACTTTTAATATAGAATCTAATGCCACTTGGACATTTGCATCAAAATTAACCATACAAATGCTGTCCAAACTATCCCTCAAACCTTTAATGGCAGTTAGATATAAGGTATCAGATTGATCCCTGTGAAACCTATTCATTTCAATTGGAATATCAGATGATCCACAAGCGCTCAAAAACAATGCAAGGAATAAGAAACCTATTTTCATTAGTTTATTGTACCGTCTTTCTCTTTCTCAATTCAAAATTTTGACCCAAGTATACCTTTCTAACTATTGGGTCTGCAGCAAGCTCTTCTGCATTTCCAGCTTTTAATATATTTCCCTCAAACATCAAATACGCTCTATCTGTAATAGATAGGGTTTCTTGAACATTATGATCTGTAATCAAAATCCCAATATTCTTCTCCTTTAATTTGGCTACTATTTGTTGAATATCCTCAACAGCAATTGGGTCAATCCCAGCAAATGGTTCATCTAAAAGAATAAAAGACGGATTTGTTGCGAGAGCGCGAGCAATTTCCGTTCTCCTTCTTTCCCCTCCTGAAAGGGTATCCCCTCTGCTTTTCCTAACTTTTTCCAATCCAAATTCCTCTATTAATATTTCTAACTTTTCAGCTTGTTCCTTTTTAGATATTGCTATCATCTCCAATACCGCTTTAATGTTATCTTCCACAGAAAGCTTTCTAAATACTGAAGGTTCTTGAGGCAAATATCCAATCCCCTTTCTCGCGCGCTTATACATAGGTAGATCCGTTATTCGCTCCTCACCTAGGTAAACTTCTCCTTCATTGGGTTTGATAAAACCAACTACCATGTAAAATGATGTAGTTTTTCCTGCTCCATTTGGGCCCAATAATCCAACAATCTCTCCTTTGTTGACCTCTAGGCTTACTCCCTTTACCACTTTTTTTCTGCCATAGAATTTGACCAAATCCCGAGCCAATAACTTCATTAGTTTACGTATATGATTTTATGTAAAAAACGAAAGCCCAAGGATAGTTCAATTGTTGTATTAGTAATTTGCCTTTGTGGAATGGTAATAGAACTTGTGGAGCTTAAAGGATTCGGGTTGCGAACATTTCTAATTTCTGGTTGATTATATTGATAACTGAAATCGGGATTAATCTGGATTTCTAAAAAACCTCCAATTAAATCTGTAAAATCAAATTGAATACCCCCACCAGCCGTAACTCCATAATTGAATTTATTAACAAACTCATCGAAAGGATAAACAAAAAAATAACTGTTGGTCTCATCGATTCCTTCCGGTCTTAAATTTGAACTAATGGTATAATCTCCCCTAATACCGAGACTATAGTAAACCTTTGTAGAATTCCTAAAATCATATTTTTGTTTGCCTCCCAGTACTAAAGAAATATTATTAAACTCGAATGGACTATTTATTCGATCGACTGATTGAAATCCTGTTGGGGTTTGGATGACTTGAGCAAATGTTCTTATTGAACTACCCTTAATATGGTAACCCGCTTGAGCAAAAACAGAAAATTTATCTTGATCTGAATGACTTTCAATAAAACCAGCAATATGATACCTAAACAAAGGTTCTCTTTGAAAATTATTATCCCATTTTTGAGTTCCTGCGGTCATCCCCCCTTTAATACCAAAAGCATAGCTTTGAGCAAAAGCCTGTTTTCCTATCCAAAATGTAGTAATGGATATTAACAGGAATATATTAATTTTCATCAAATGTATTTTTGCGATTCTTATTGACGTTTCCTTGAATAGCTTCTGGAAAAGCATATTGGGGTTGGGTTTCCATTTTTATAAATTCTGACTCGTTTTGGGTTTTATTCTTGGTGGGCTTCAATTGGTTGGGGTCCACTTTATAGCCCGATTGCGTATAAGCCGGTCTCTCTTTAACTTTCCAACCTCGCAGTTTAATTCGAACTCCATTTACAGGCTCCATACCTACTTCCAATAAATTTCTATCGTACAATTTTTTAAGACTCACTCCATACTCTTGACTTATCTGAAACATGGTCTGATGATTAGTTACCGTATGGAAAGTTTTTTTACCCCGATAATGTCCTCTTTTAGGTTGCAAATAAATCATGACATCGGATCCCAAAACCTGATCCTTAAAAGTAATATGTTCATTATAGGCAACAATTTTTCTAGCTGGGATATTTACTCGTTTGGATAAATCCCTTACCGTTTCAGCATCTTTCGAAAAGGTATACTGAACTTCATTATTTAATAGTATAGTCCAATTAGCTTTTTCTTTGAAAGAAACCCAATCCTCCCAAAGTGGTTGATCAAATTCGTACAACTTATAAGCTTCTATAAGGTGAATTAAACTATTCGCATAGGTAGGGCTTGTTGCATATCCCGACGATTTTAATCCTTTTGCCCACTTTTTATAATCAGTGGCATTCAATGAAAATAAATGACCATACCTATATTCCTTTTTGGGATCTAATAAAAAATCCGAATGTGCTCTATAGCTGTCTTCGGCATTAGAATATACCCTAAAACAAGATGGGATAAGACGCCCCCTTTTGTCCTTATCATCATCTTTTCGATAT
The DNA here is from genome assembly GCA_041164265.1 of Bacteroidota bacterium. Taxonomy (GTDB): domain Bacteria; phylum Bacteroidota; class Bacteroidia; order Chitinophagales; family Saprospiraceae; genus CALAZP01. The sequence continues at coordinate 118,990 of JBEAPR010000047.1, forward strand.
ATTGTTTTCCCTTTCCAATCTTTTCCACATTTAATACCAAAGTGATTATTGCCCTTAATTGCCAATTCACTTTTTCCCCAATTGCTCTCGAGAATTCCTTGTGCCAATTTGATACTAGCTGGGATTCCCGTTCGCTCCATTTCTTCTATAGCCAAACTTTTATGCCGGTCAATATAATCCAATCGCTCTGCATTCTGCATAAAGCCTTTCTGACATGCAAATAATAGAATAGCGCCTAATACAATTTTTTTCATCAAGTTATGTTAGTAATATGCCATAACATAAAACGCTAATATACAACTATCTATTTTTTCAAATTATGAATTTAATTAATATAGGGAAGTGGGGAAAAGGCGCTTCCTTTTTTTTCTTTAAAATACTTATATGATTTTATTTCAAAAACTTATCTTTGCCAACGCAAAAATGGCGTGGTAGCTCAGCTGGTTAGAGCGCGTGATTCATAATCACGAGGTCGGCGGTTCAAGCCCGCCTCACGCTACCAAAGACGCATCGAATTTCAAATGATGCGCAAAATGAATTTAGGTTGACTAAGGGGTGTCTGTAACTGCTGCACCCCTTTTTCTTTTTTCCCTTTTTAAAATTTATTAGTTTTAGGAAAATACTACCTCAAAACTAAAATAATGAGAACAACTATTTTCTTTCTTTTTTTAACTTCTTTTTTGATGGGTCAAACAACTCATCAGCATTCAAGAACTATTACATTTCCAGATATTCCAGGACATTTTACTTTGGTAAGCGACTTACATCAACACACTGTATTTTCTGATGGAAACGTTTGGCCTACTATTCGAATAGAAGAAGCCATTCGAGATGGGGTAGATTTGATTTCACTTACTGAACATCTTGAATATCAACCCCACCTTCAAGATATACCTCATCCAGACAGAAACCGATCTTATCAACTTGCTCTGGCGGAAGCCAAATCCAAAAACGTAGTTGTAATTGCAGGTAGTGAGATTACTAGAAATCTTCCACCAGGCCATAATAATGCCATATTTATTGAAGATGCCAATCAACTTTTGGTGGAAGATTCGATTGAAGTTTTTAGAGCAGCTCAAGCACAAGGTGCATTTGTGTTTTGGAATCATCCTAATTGGATTGCGCAAGAAAAAAATGGAATCGCTAAAATTACACCTACTCAACAATACCTTATTGATAATGGACTTCTTCATGGAATAGAAGTTGTCAACGAACACACTTTTTCTGAAGAAGCGCTTCAACTTGCCCTAGACCATAATTTAACCATCATGGCAACTTCAGATATCCATGGTTTGATTGACTGGCAATTTGAAGTCAACGACGGTGGTCATCGACCAGTTACCTTAATTTTTACTCCAACCAAAGACCTAGAAGCAATAAAAAAAGCCTTGTTTGATCGTCAAACAGTTGCCTACTTCAATAATTATTTGATAGGGAGAGCGGAATTCCTAGAGCCCTTGGTAAAGTCTTGCCTTATAATCAAAGAAGCTTCTTTTATCGGAAACAGTACAGTAGCTAAAATAACTATTGAAAATAAAAGTAACGCTCCATTCATATTACTAAACAAATCTTCCTATACTTTTCACGAACATGCTGATCTGATTGAAATTCCAGCATCTGGGACCATAGACCTCTCAGTCAAAACATTAGGAAATAACAAAAATATTATCTTACCATTCGAGGTAATGAATGGGATAATAGCTCCTAAAAAATACGCCAATATTATTCTTGAAGTTGACATCAATTCATTTTAATTATCTCAAATAAAAAATAGCTGGTTCAATGCTTCATAAATTTCTATGTTTTCTCTTGCCTTTTTTTAGTTTGATAGGTTCAGCCCAAAATACGGGAACAGCTTCCCAAAAGGTAGACCTAACTTCACCCTATGGAACTATATATACCCATTTGTATTTTCTCCAAAATGACAGTTATCAACCTGAACTTGCTGCTCAAGTTTTTCGCCACCAAAATATAGACAGCTTAGAAACTATTAAAGTGGCCAAAAGGCTCAAGCAAATCTATGACGCACAAGGTCTTTATATAGATATAGATCAACTTCCAAAAGATAATAACTATATAGATTCTATCTCAGGCCAAGCCATTTTTGTTGTGTTTCCAAAAGAGCTTCCAAATATAACTGTTGAAAAAATTGGAAATAGCTGGTATTACAGCTCCTCCTCCATTTCGGTCATAGATCAGGTATACAAAGAAATGTATCCACTTGGATCTGAGGTTTTTGCAGAAATATTGCCATCCGAAATAGGCACTAAAAAAATTGCTGGACTATTTCTTTGGCAACTACTAGGAATAGGTATTGTTCTTTTAGTTACTTGGTTATTTCATCTCCTTTTAAGTAGAATTTTAAGGCCCATAATCACTAGGATAAGTCGATTGGAAGCCAAAACTAATCTAGACAACCAGGTTTTTATTTGGAAAATAGCGCGACTATTAAGCATTTGGTTAATCATCAAATTGGATAAAGTACTCTTGCCTATGTTGTTGCTCCCAGTAGGTATTTCATCTATTGTGGTCATCAGCCTTAAGATAATCGGAATACTACTTCTGATGTTTGTATTCCTAAATATCCTCCAAATATTTGTCGCTTACGGGATTCTAATAACAGAAAGAACCGACAGTAAATTAGATGACCAATTGGTACCCATAGCAGAGAAAGTCCTTAAAGGCCTCATTATCATTGCCGCTTTCATAAGTATATTACAAGTTTTAGATGTCAATATCACAGCTTTAATTGCTGGTCTTTCAATAGGAGGCTTGGCAGTGGCTTTAGCAGCTCAAGATACTATTAAGAATCTATTTGGCTCCTTGACTATTTTTTTGGATCGCCCGTTTCAAATTGGAGATTGGATTAGATTTTCCGGAGTCGATGGATCTGTGGAACAGGTGGGGTTGAGAAGTGCCCGCATTCGTACTTTCGATAACTCCTTAGTTTATATACCTAATGGCAAACTGGCTGATATGGTAATTGATAATTTTGGGTTAAGGAATTACAGAAGATTTAAAACCAATATTTCTTTAACTTATGATACGCCTCCTACGCTCATACAGAAATTCGTGGAAGGTCTTAGGGTTATTGTAGAAAACCATCCAGCAACCAGAAAGGATTATATTGAAATTCACCTCAATGAAATGTCCGCTTATTCTTTAGATATCCTATTCTATATCTATTTTGATGTCCCCACTTACTCTAAAGAATTAGAATCGAGACACCAGATCATTATGGCCATATTGGAACTTGGTCAATTGTTAGGTATAAGGTTTGCTTTCCCATCTTCCACTATGTATATAGAAGATTTCCCCGAGAAGAAAACCAAAATCCCTGACTATCTCAATGAGTTGAAAACGGCTGAGGATAAGTTGAACAAATGGATTACTCAATACAAAAGCAAGATTAAAGAATCTTAACCATTCATAGAGTTCAAAAATTCTTCATTACTTGAAGTACTCACCAGGTGTTTCCTTATAAATTCCATAGCTTCATCTGGCTTCATATCTGCCAAATGATTTCTAAGGATAAACATTCGTTGGAGGGTATCCTTATCCAGTAACAAATCATCTCTTCTTGTACTTGATTTAGTGAGATCAACCGCTGGGTACAAACGCTTATTGGACAATGTTCTATCCAATTGCAATTCCATATTTCCTGTACCCTTAAATTCTTCAAATATTACCCCATCCATCTTAGAACCTGTGTCGATCAAGGCTGTCGCCAAAATTGTTAAAGAACCACCATTCTCAATATTTCTGGCAGCTCCAAAGAATTTCTTGGGTTTGTGAAGTGCATTGGCTTCCACACCCCCTGATAATACTTTACCAGAAGCGGGCGCCACAGTATTATATGCCCTAGCTAATCTTGTAATGGAGTCCAATAAAATCACTACATCGTGACCACTCTCTACCAATCGCTTGGCTTTTTCTAAAACTATTCCTGCAACCCTAACATGGTTGTCAGCTGGTTCATCAAAAGTGGATGCCACTACTTCAGCATTAACACTTCGCCTCATATCTGTTACTTCTTCAGGACGCTCATCCACCAAGAGGACAATCAGGTATACTTCGGGATGGTTTTTAGAAATGGCGTTAGCAACATCTTTTAACAACCAAGTTTTACCCGTTTTCGGTTGGGCCACAATCAACCCTCTTTGACCCTTTCCGATAGGAGTAAACAAATCAATTACCCTATTACCAAAATCTCTACCTGTAGCTGAAGTAATCAAATTGAATTTCTCATTGGGAAATAATGGTGTTAGATAATCAAAGGGGACCCTTTCCCTAATATCTTGAGGATCAACTCCGTTTATCTTTGACACTTTGAGTAAGGCAAAGTATTTTTCTCCTTCTTTGGGAGGTCTGATAGCTCCTTTGACTGTATCTCCAGTTCTTAAACCAAATAATTTGATTTGAGAAGGGGAAACGTATACATCATCTGGAGAGGTTAAATAATTGTAATCTGACGACCTCAAAAAACCATATCCGTCCGGCATCATCTCTAAAATACCCTCCCCCTCAATAGCTCCATCTAATTCCACGTCAAATTTAGGTTTAGGTTTTTCAACTGGCTTTGGAGCCTCGGCTATAGGTGCTGGCCTTTCGGACTTTTCAGGAACTTGATGGCTTTTATTTTCTTGCCTCGGTTCTTGTTCCACATTTTTGGTTTTCTTGGGAAAATTCCTTTGAGGTTTATTTGAAATTGATCTTTCAGATGACTCATGATCTCTATTTTTCATATCTGAAGTAGCTGGCTCTTTATCCAACTTTTTCACTTCTCCTGTAATTCGATCAGGTTGTCTTTCAGATGGCTCTTTTACCCTTTTTTCAGGACGATGATTAGGCTTTTGCTCCGAAGCATTGCCCTTGACCGCTTGTTGATCTAAAATCTGATAAATTAAATCCTGCTTATTTAGTCTCTTGTATCCACTTATACCTAAAGACTCCGCTAGTTCCCTAAGTTCTGGAACCAACATATCATTCAACTGAAGAATATCCAACATTTTGGTTTGGTTGTTTTGTCGCAATCAAAAATTAATATTACTCCTAAATTTAAGAGTGTTATCACTAATCGCTCGATTTATTAAAAATGGAAGACGATAATGCGATGGGTAGAAAAAAAAACACCAATTAACTCGGTGGTAGATTCACATTAATATCGATGCAAAAGTAAGTTTTAATTTTGACATCAAATAGTATATTTGCAAAAATTTAATTTTTTTGAGTTTTTATCCCCAAGAATTATAAAATAGTAAAAAATGCTGGAGCTTTCCTTGTTAAGAGAAAATAAAGATTTGGTAGTCGAGGGATTAAAAAAGAGAAACTGGAGTGCTGAAGAATTAGCTATCCTCGACCAAATCATTACTCTAGATGACCTTAGGAAAAAACTTCAGACTGATTTAGATGCTTTACTTGCCGAGAGAAATAAACTGTCCAAAGAAATTGGGGATTTATTTAAGCAAGGCAAACAAGCTGACGCTTCAGTAGCTAAAGATAAAGTAGCTTCCATAAAAGATGAGGTAACTTCAATAGAAAGTGCTCACAAAAAAGCGGAAGAAGATCTTACAGACTTATTATTAAAGGTACCCAATGTACCACATTCAAGTGTTCCTGCTGGCAAAGATGAAAAAAGTAATGAGGTGCACAAACCTTGGCCTAATCCTTTCCCTAAACTTGGTGAAGAGGCAATTCCGCACTGGGAATTAGCCAGCAACTTTAACTTGTTTGATTTAGAACTAGGAACAAAGATAACTGGGCCAGGATTTCCCGTTTTTCGAGGTAAAGGCGCTCGTCTGGAACGTGGTATGATTAATTTCTTTCTCGACCGAGCTATAGAAGCGGGTTATGAAGAAATTATGCCACCTATTCTAGTCAATGGAGATACCGCTATGGCAACTGGCCAGCTACCTGATAAGGAAGCTCAAATGTACCACACAGAAAAAGACCAACTTTATCTTATTCCAACTGCGGAAGTTCCCGTAACTAATATCTACAGAAATGTCATCTTAAACGAGGACGATTTTCCTATAAAATTGACAGCTTATACTCCTTGTTTTAGGCGTGAGGCTGGTTCTTATGGAGCTGATGTTAGAGGTCTTAACCGAGTACATCAATTTGATAAAGTTGAAATTGTGCGTATTGAACATCCTGAAAAATCATATGATGCATTAGAAGAAATGGTAAGCCATGTAGAAGCTTTGTTGGTTTCCTTAGATCTCCCATACAGAATCCTAAAACTTTGTGGAGGGGATATGGGATTCACCTCTGCACTTACCTATGATTTCGAAGTATATTCCGCTGCACAAAAAAGATGGTTGGAAGTGAGTTCCGTTTCTAACTTTGAAACCTATCAGACCAATAGATTGAAATTAAGATATAGAGATGGAAAACATACTAGGTTGGCTCACACCCTGAATGGAAGTGCTTTGGCATTGGCTAGAATTGTGGCTGCTATATTAGAAAACAACCAAACTGTAGAAGGTATTCTAATTCCTGAAATTTTAAGGCCATACGTTGGTTTTTCAAAAATTGAATAAATATTTCTACTTATGTTATCCAGAAACTTTTTCTCAAAAATTTTGGTTTATTAAATCTATTCAATGATGTTTAAAAACTAATATAATGGGTGGATATATTCTATTAACAGTTTTGGTTTCAATTGTCGGATTTGTTGTACAAGGGAGACTTAAATCGAAATTTTCTAAATACAGTCGTCTTGCCATTAGTAGTAGAATGAGTGGTGCTGAAATTGCAAGAGAAATGCTACATTACTATGGTATTCGTGATGTCAATGTCGTCGAGGGAAGAGGAATGCTCACTGATCATTATAATCCTGCAAGTAAGACAGTATCACTAAGTCCAGATATATATAGAGGTGCTAGTATTGCAGCGGCGGCAGTAGCTGCTCATGAATGTGGTCATGCCGTTCAGCATGCTAAAGCATATGCTTGGTTGCAACTAAGATCCTCTTTGGTACCTATTGTAAGCATTGCTTCTAACCTGCAACAATATCTGCTAATGGCCGCTCTTGGATTTTTCGGAATGGGGGGTGGTCAGACCCTACTGCTAATAACCATCATCGCGTTTGCTATAACTACAGCATTTGCATTGATTACGCTGCCTGTAGAATTCGACGCAAGCAGAAGGGCGTTGGTTTGGCTTAATCAAGCTAGAATCACCCAAGGTGCAGAACAAGAGGGTGCCAAAGACGCTTTGTGGTGGGCTGCTATGACTTATGTTGCATCCGCTTTAGGAGCTTTAGTAACATTAGTCTATTTAATTATGAGATTTAACGGAAACGATTAACCCACAAATAGGATAACCATGCAACAAGAGGAAATTCAAATATTCCTAGAGGAAGCAGAAATTTCAATGTCCGGTTCCATAGAACACCTGCAGAAAGAACTTTCAAAGGTTCGAGCAGGTAAGGCCTCCGTCAATATGGTAAGTGATATTGTGGTTCCCTATTATGGAACTCCAACTGCCTTAAACCAAGTAGCTAATGTATCTACTTCCGATGCAAGGACGCTTATCATTCAGCCATGGGAAAAATCAATGTTAGCTCCCATAGAAAAATCTATATTTGAGGCCAATTTAGGTGTCACTCCCCAAAATGATGGGGAAATTATTAGAATATCGATTCCCCCTGTAACTGAAGAAAGAAGAAAAGAACTGGTAAAAAATGCAAAAAATTATGGAGAAGAAGCCAAAGTCTCCATAAGAAATGCTCGTAGAGATGCTATGGAAGGAATTAAAAAAGGCGTCAAAGAAGGTTTCCCAGAGGATGAGGGCAAAAAACTGGAGCAGAATGTTCAACAAATGACAGATTCATTCTCCGAAAAAGTCGAAAAATTAGTTTCTGCTAAAGAAAAGGATATTATGACCATTTGATATCGAATTATATTCATCTTTAATTTCATTTTTTTACAGCTGTTTACCAAAAAAAATTATCTTTGCACCCCACATTGTTTAGACAAGATAAATTGAGCATATAATGAAACGTACTTATCAGCCATCAAGAAGGAAAAGAGCTAACAAGCATGGCTTTAGATCTAGGATGAGTTCTAAGAATGGAAGAAAAGTTTTAGCGCGAAGACGAGCAAAAGGCCGTCACAAGCTAACGGTATCTGATGAGAGGAGACTAAAATAAGTCTCCCCTTAATTCTCTGTATTTTTTTCTAGCGTTTAAAGCTAACGTGCTCGAAGAATATTCCAAAAACAATCTCTCATACCACGATTGTGCTTTCGATAAGTCTTCCAGATATTCCTCATAGGTCTCGGCAATTGCCATTATACAATTATCTGTTTTGATTTCGTCCGGAAATTTTTCAATTAATCTTTCGTAAATAGTTATCATATCGCTATATCTCTTCTGGAGGAAAGCAATTTTACCTTTCAAAAAAAGGACATCATCTTCTAATTGATGGTTTGGAAATTTTTGTAAAATACTATCTAATTGAACCAAACTTTCATCATAGCGATTTCTAAAAGTAAGCAACTCAGCATCAGCATACATTTGCAATGCGATTGCCGTAGTATCTAATCCAAGATTGTCCATTATAAACACAGACAAATCCAACGCATCATTGGCAATAACCCTCGAAGTAGCCGTTTTAAGAATTTCAAATTGGGCCTGCGCCCATTCAAAATCTCCGGAATAATAGGAAAGCCTAGCATTTCTAAATCTTGCCTCTTGCCCCACTACATCTTCTTTGAATGCTTTATCTACCTGTGAGTACAATAAGGTGGCCTCCCAAATCTCACCCACCATAAGATTATAATCTCCTAAACTTAATTTAGCTTGAGCTTCCAGGTAAGGTGATAAATTTGGAAGCGCCAGCATTTTATTTAATTCTTCAATAGCTCCATTCAAATCATTTAAATAAAGGGCTTTTAATTCAGCTAATTCCAAAATGATATTGGCAGATAAATAAGATTTCCCAAACTCGTCTAAGAATTCTTGATAAGCCAACTGCAAGTCCTTAAGTTCATCCATGGAATAGTTTGCACCATCTACTACTGCCTCTTTTCGATACTTTAAGGCAGATCTTTTAGCATCAAGGTAAAAGGGAGATTGCACCCCTTTATTTTTTACTATATAATCAAATCCTTCTATGGCAATTTTATATTCTTGATCCTTGCCAATGATTTCAGCAATTTCATAGACCCTTCCACCATTTTCATTTAATCTTTTATCCAAAGCCATACTTTGAATCATGGCAAAACGGTAATTTTTCCTTTGAACGAAAACCCAAATTAATAGCTCGTTAAATTGAATAATGGCATCTGACTTTTGAATCCTCTTTAGTAATTGAGCTTGTAAGATTTCGTAATCATCCTCAAACAAGAATTGCTGAAAAAGAGTTTGTAAACTGCCTAATCTATCTGGATTAACCTCTAGACTGTTTAAAAAAGAAGCAATCATATTAGGAGTATCCCCTTTTCTTCTATACAAGTCCCCTAGATTGTAAGAGAATATATAAGGATCCTTTAATAGGTTACCACCCTTTATTAAAGTTCGAATCGCATAATCATATAGGGTATTATTTGCAAAATAATTGGCCAGAATAAGAATATTACCTCTATCTGGTATCAGATGATCTAAAGCCAATTCATATTGAATGTTGGCTTCTTCCTCATTGAATTGCTTCTCAAATAATTGACCATAAAGGACTCTAATTTTACTTTTTGTAGGATTTTTTCTGAGCTCTCTTTTTAAAAACTTTTCTGCTTCCCCGAAATCCTCCATCAAAAACAAACAATCGATAAATCGCTCTAAATAGTAGTCATTAGATT
>JBEAPR010000048.1:0-4475 GCA_041164265.1 Bacteroidota bacterium
AGACAAAACCTTTCCCCTATCGTATTCTTTGGGTATTTCGACCATCTCAAAGGAAGAAGATAAATGATCATTCATTCCTAAATCTAGATCCGTCATCAGTATAATGGGGGTCTGCAATTGATCTGCTAAATCAAAGCACTGAATGGACATTTCAAAACACTCTTTAGGATCTGATGGAAATAATAAAACATGTTTGGTATCTCCATGAGATGCATAAGCAGAGGATATGATATCAGCTTGTTGTGTTCTGGTGGGCATTCCCGTTGAAGGTCCTCCTCTCTGGACATTGACTAATACTACTGGAATTTCCGCAAAATAAGCCAACCCAAGGAATTCGCTCATAAGAGAAACTCCCGGACCGCTGGTAGCGGTAAAAGCTCTGGCTCCATTCCATGTCGCCCCCATGACCATTCCCATGGCTGCTAATTCATCTTCGGCCTGTACAATGGCAAATTTTTTCTTGCCGGACTCTTGGTCTATTCGAAGTTTGTTGGCAAACTTTTCAAAAGCATTGACCACAGATGTTGAAGGCGTGATAGGATACCAAGCAGCTACCGTGGCTCCGCCGTAAACAGCACCTAAGCCAATAGCAGCATTCCCGTCCATCATAATCTTTCCGGCAGTTAAGTTTCTGGTTGCTAATTGCAAATGGATGGGGTATGCTACATGTTCTACAATATAATTTCTACCCAATTCCAATGCCAATATATTAGGTGGGATAAGTTTCTCGACCTTTTTAAACTGGTCCTTTATGATTCCAGTCAGTACCTCCCAGTCAATTTTAATTAAAGTGGCCAATGCCCCCACATAGACAATATTTTTAAATAATTGTCTATGTCTAGGATTAGTGAAATTATCGGCGCACAACTTGGTCATGGGAATTCCGATAAAATGAATATCGTCTCTTCTCCAATCTGCAGGTAATTCTTTGGTATTGTCGTATATGAAATATCCTCCTGATACGGCATTTTGAATGTCCTCCCACATACTTTGTGGATTTACACTGACGGTAATATCAATGCCATCTCTTCTTCCCAGATAACCCTGGTCATTGATTCTGACTTCATACCAAGTAGGAAGACCTTGAATATTAGAAGGAAATATATTCTTAGGCGATACGGGAATTCCCATTCGGAAAACCGCCTTAGCGAAAAGGTTATTGGCACTGGCTGAACCGGTTCCATTGACGTTGGCAAACCGGACCACCATATCGTTTATTTTTATGTTAGACTCCATACATTAGATGCTTTTGAGACTTGATAGAGGTATTTTTGCATATCCCAGGCTGCAGTAGGGCATCGCTCTGCACATAATCCGCAGTGCAAACAGACATCTTCATCCTTAATCATAACCCTTCCCGTTGGCAAGGTATCGGAAACATATAAATCTTGAGAAGTATTGGTAGCTGGTGCTAATAAGCGGGTTCTCAAATCTTCTTCAGTTCCATTATCCGTAAAAGTGATGCAAGAAGTCGGACAGATATCCATACAGGCATCGCACTCTATACATCTATCGGTTGTAAAGACGGTTTGCACGTCACAATTCAAACAACGATGCGCTTCCTTATAACCCGTTGGCAGGTCAAAACCCAATTCCACTTCCAATTTGCGGTCACTCAAAGCAGCTGTTTTATTTGCGTGAGGGACCGCGTATCGAACATCACTAGCCACGGCACTATCAAAACTCCATTCGTGAATTCCCATTTTCTGGCTGACTAAATTGGTCATTGGATCTGGTCGATCCATCACGGATTGACCAGAGCAAAATAGATCAATCGAAATTGCAGCTTGATGACCATGGGCCACGGCGGTAATGACGTTTTTAGGACCAAAAGCTGCATCTCCCCCAAAGAAAACCTTGGGTAAGGTAGATTGAAAACTAATTGGATCAACTACTGGGATATCCCAATTTCCAAATTCAATTCCCAAATCTCTTTCAATCCAAGGAAAATTATTTTCCTGTCCAATAGCTATAATAACATCATCGGCTTCTATAAATACGTCTGGTTCACCCGTGGGCACTAATTTTCTTTTGCCATTTTCGTCGTATTCTGCTTGTACTTTTTCAAACAACATTCCTTTCAATACCCCATTTTCAATGACGAAGGATTTAGGCGGCATATTATTGAGGATAGGTATATCTTCATTCTGAGCATCTTCTATTTCCCAAGGAGATGCCTTCATATCCTTGAATGGGCTTCTGACGACTACTGTTACCTCTTCACCTCCTAATCTGCGAGCAGTTCTACAACAATCCATGGCAGTATTACCTCCCCCTAACACAATGACCTTTTTACCGACGGTGTGGGTATGTTCAAAAGCCACATTGGCTAACCATTGAATACCGATATGAATGTGATTCCCATCCGTATCCCACCTTCCAGGTAATTTGGGTAAATCACCTCCTTTCGGGGCTCCTGTTCCTATGAAGATAGCATCGTAATCCTGATTGAGAATGGATTTTAAACTGTCCACATGACGATTAAAAGTAGCGTGAATACCCATATCGAGTACAAAACCAACCTCCTCTTCCAGAACCCTTTCCGGCAATCTAAAAGAAGGGATCTGACTACGCATCATACCACCCCCTCCCGGCTGATTATCAAACAAATGAATTTCGTATCCTAGAGGAGCCAAGTCTCGAGCTACAGTTAAAGAGGCAGGGCCTCCTCCAATTAAGGCTATTTTTTTACCATTCTTAACCGCTGGAATTTCTGGCATTAAATGTTTGACTTCCTCCTTATGATCAGCTGCCACTCGTTTGAGACGGCAAATAGCAACAGGTTCTTCTTCTACTCTACCTCTACGGCAAGCAGGTTCACAAGGTCGATCACAAGTTCTTCCCAAGATACCTGGGAATACATTAGATTCCCAATTAATCATATAGGCCTCGGTATAGCGACCGGCAGCAATTAATCTGATATATTCAGGAACAGGAGTATGAGCGGGACATGCATATTGGCAATCCACCACCTTGTGAAAATATTCGGGGTTTTCAGTATTGGTTGGTTTCAAAATGGTTGTTGGTTATCGTTTTATAATTGTTTCTCTATGCATAATACAATAAAAAATACATTTTATAAAATGATTTTTCTCATTTTAGATAGCCTCCTGTAGAGGTACTTTTGCCTGAATAAAAACACCTGAATAAAATCAAAACGATGAAAAACCTATTTCTCTTATTTTTTTTTGCTAATCCATTATACTTCAGCAGCTCAAACTCAACCTTTTGAAATCATTTTAGAGCCCATTGAAATAGCGGAATTCGGAGGAGTACAATCTTATGCTTTTGGCACACATAATGGCCAATGGCTAATTGTTGGAGGAAGATTAGACGGTCAGCACCGCAGACAACCGTGGGCTACATTTGACGAGATGGGACACAATACCCAGTTGATAAGGAGCTCGGAAAATAATTATCCAATAAAATTGGATAAGCAATCCAAAGCCAATTGTTCTAATTTTTCAGCTATTTGAAGGTCTTTACTATATGAATAAGCTTTGTGCTCTCTGGGTTTGTGAAAAATATAATAGGCCCCATTGGTCAACTCCTCTTTAGGAGCCTCCCCAAGATAAGTTAGCGTTTCCGCTGCCTTTTCAGGAGTTATTCCAAATCGGTTGAAAAGAGCTTTTACAAAAAAGCCTCCCTTTCTGCCGATATTAGTACTCACCATACCCGGATGCATGGAGTAAGTAGCTATATCAGAGGATTTCAAATCTCTAGCCCATAATCTACTTAGCAATATGAGTCCTAACTTCGATTGTTGATAGGCTTTTAATCCAATTCCATATCCTTTTTCAAAACCTGAATCATCAAAATTTACTGTGCCTCTATGCAGTGCAGAAGCCGTTTGAATCATCCTTCCGTCCTCAGATTGCGACAATAGGGTTTTAAATCGTTCCTTGAGGTAAACTGGAACAGCTAAATTTACTTGAAATGTTTCTTCCAAGCCATCTCTAGTTACAGCTCTTTTAAAATTCCAAATCCCTGCATTATTGTACAACACATCTAGACGACCCACCTTTTCGATAAAGTCATCACAGGCCTTTTGAACCGATTGAAGCGCAGCCAAATCCGCTGTCATAAATTGTAATGAACCCTTATTTCCTTTAGGATTCGTCTGTTGGAAAGTTTCCACCAACTCTGCAGCCGAGGTTGGATTTCTTGCGAAAAAATACACCTCTGCACCGTTCCGCGCCAGATTTAACGCAGTTACTCTTCCAATGCCTGAGGTAGCGCCTGTGATTAAAATAGTCTTTTGCATTTGGCCATTCTTTTGAAAATAATTTGGGTTTGTTTTTTGTGTTGAAAATTATGGAAATGGTCTAAGGCGTCAAATAATCTTTTAACTTCCATTTCATCCGCTCCGGATCTTGAGTTCCCAACACCCATTTTTTGCCTGCTTTGGTAACAATAGCCAAGCCGTATTTACCACCAATATTATATACCGTTCCATGTTTGAAACTCACCCTCAG
>JBEAPR010000049.1:0-4771 GCA_041164265.1 Bacteroidota bacterium
AAAAATGGCCTTTATTGTTGACCACCTCGGTCATCAAGACCGTTTTGTACAATACGCTGCCAGGGTAGCATTGGAACACCAGCCAGTAGAAAGCTGGGGCACTTTGGTGTTGGAGCAGTGGAGTGACCCTGCTGCTTTGATTCAGGGGATATTGGCCTTGATTCGACAGGACGCTGATTATACTCAAGATGATATTTTAGGTACGTTGTTAACTATTGATTTTGAAACATTGACTATGGCTAATAGAATCAATTGGTTGAGGACCGTAGAGGTGAGCTTATACCGGCAAGGATTACCCTCAGAGGAGTTGACTGCTCAATTAGGAAGCTTTTTATTGCCTTTTTTCCCGTCAGGGGATAATGAAATAGATCGATTGCTGTCTAAGATTCTTTTGTTTTTGGAAGCGGATGGAGCTATTGAAAGTATATTAGAACAGCTTCCAGTGGCACAAGATGATCCCAATTATCAAAAAACCTTCACCTCATCTTCGGATTTGATTTTGAGAAATCCCCAATATGGATTAGATATTGCCGAAATGCTCGCCAATGTACCACCAGCACAGCAGTCCTACCTGGCCACTGTATTGGGTGGAGCTGAAAAGGGTTGGACTCCAGACACCTGGACCTCCTATTTTTCCTGGGTTAATGAAGCATTCCAATACAAAGGAGGGCGGAGTTATGTAGGCTTTATCGATAGGGCCAGAAAAATGGTTTTAGCTACTGTACCTAAAGAAGATTCTACTTATTACGATGAGCTTTCAGGCAGTGCTCTTTTAAGTGAAAGTGGCAATGACCTGAGACGAGCGGACATTCAGCCTGAAGGTCCATGGAGAAACTGGAAATTAGAGGTGGCCGATTCCGTAGTTGCGGATTTGCATGGACGAAATCTAGAAGTGGGTAAAGCCATGTACGCTGCGGTACTTTGCAAATCCTGCCATGCCATTAAAGGAGAAGGAGGGGCGATTGGACCAGATTTGACCCAGTTGGGAACCCGATTTTCTACTTCTGATATGCTGGAAGCCATTTTAGAACCCAATAAAGTAATCAGTGATCAGTATGCAAGCACCATATTTACCCTTGACGACGGCAGTTCAGTAGTGGGTAAATTGGTCAACGAGGACAACCGCAATTATTTTATTTCTCAGAATCCCTTTGCCCCTGATGAGGTGAAAGAAATCAAAAAGAGATCGGTAATGGAAATGAAAATTTCTGAGGTTTCCATCATGATGCCCAACTTAATTAATCCATTGAACGAAGAAGAATTGAAGGATTTGATGGCTTATTTAATCAGTGGAGGTGATGAAAGCCACCCCGTTTACCAAGAGTAATTTTATTATACCTTCGGTAAAAGGGGGAGGCTATCTAGTAGGGTATTAATGCCAGTAAGTTCCGTTTAATCCGAATACGGAACCTAGCCATAAGATGAATAGAAAACCTATCAGTCCCAAGATGATGGATAGGAAATGCTTCCATCCATGTTGGGCTCCTAAGGTATCGGCAAAGTGAAAGAAAAGCCCTCCAAATGCTCCAGCAAGGGGAACTACTAAAAAGGGTTTCACCATCCAGTACGGCCCCCAATTGGGGTCTCTATGCCCGGCACTGTATAGAAAGGCAGAGATGAGCAACAAACCAATTAGGTATCCTGTGATAAATTTGGTGAAAAAGCTTTTGGTAAAAATGGTGGATAAATGGCTGTCCATGATAATTAATGTTTAAAAGTGCTTTGAAATTCAAAGTTATTGGGTAAAAAAATATTAATGTTTTTGTTGTTGAAGGACCAATTCTTCTAAGGCATGAAGGTGTTCTTGAAACGCCAGTCTGCCTTCTTTGGTAGCTGTATATATAGTGCGGGTTTTTCGCCCTTCAAAAGTTTTCTCCACTTGTAGAAAACCTGAATTTTCTAACGATTTGAGGTGGCTGGCCAGATTGCCGTCCGTTAATTCAAGAGTATTTTTGAGGTCGTTATAATCTATTTGTTCCTTTACCATTAGAATCGACATAATTCCTAATTTGACTCTACTCTCCAATTCTTTTTTTAATCCTGTTATCGGGTTGTTCATTTTTCATACTTCCAGTAAACAATACCGCTGTATAGGATGTGGACTATGCCAAATCCTAATCCCCAGAGCTCTAAACTGTATTCAGAGAAATAGGCAGCCAATAAGCCAATAAAAACTTCAATAAATCCTAAAGTCTGGACATATTCAGCTGTGTATTTACTTGCATTGATTAACGCCAAACCATAGAAAATGAGTTGGGTAGCCGCGATTAAATCCACATTGCTTTTTTCCAATAAAATAAAAGATAAGATACCGCCAATTAATAAGGGAATCAGGAGGTGAAACAATAATAATTTAACGGTACTATTGAGAATTTGAATCCCTTGTTTTTGAGCCCTTCGCTTACTAAGTATGGTGGCTGTAGCTAGGGAAAAACCCAAAACGACCAAGGCAGTTATGATGATTAAATCTGTTGCCTCATTGGGTAGAAAATAATTGCTGACCAACCAAACCGCAATTAAGGCGTATATTCCTGAGAGGATGCCTGATAGTCCCGACAAACTAATAAAGCGAGTACTTCGCTCCATTAATTTTCTGATTTCTTTTAAATCTTGGTTTTCTAAACTCATCAAAGTGCTTTGAAATACAAAGTTAATATAAATTTTATAAAGGGGGTATATTTTTTTCGTTACTCATCCAAATTTCAAGGATACTTTCAGACTTAATTTCGGAGAAATTAAGGGAGAAATCTTGTAATAAAACACCATTTAAACTGGCTTTTTCTAGGTATTTGTTCTGTTTGCTATTGTTATGAACTTTTATGGTAAAGTATCCAGTATCCATTTTTATTTTAGCTCCATCAACAATCGGTCTTCCAATAAAAAAGGAGGTATTACCTGGGGTCATTTGGTAAAGGCCTAAGGCATTTAGAATATACCAAGCAGACATTTGCCCACAATCCTCATTACCTATGATACCATCAGGGGTTGGCTGATAGAAATTATACAGAATAGTATCTAATATTTCATTAGTTCTCCATGGGCGGTCGGTCCATTGGTATAAAAAGGGTACGTGATGACTGGGTTCATTACCATGTGCATATTGTCCGATAAGACCAGTGATATCCATAGAAGCATTTTCCCCGGTTACTTTACTACTGGCGGAAAATAATTCATCTAACCACTCACCAAAGGCAGTAGCCCCTCCCATTAAATCCCTTAGCCCTTCTGGATCGTGTAAAACTAGGGGGGTCCATTGCCAAGAGTTCCCTTCTACAAAAGGACCATCCAGGTGTACAGATAAAAATGGATCAAAGTCTGGTTCCCAGGATCCATCTTCATGACGTCCTCTCATGAATCCTACACTGGAATCAAAATACGCTTTATAGGCAGTTGATTTTTCTCTATAAGCCGCTTCTATTGCTTCATTTTTTAGGAGGTGAGCCATGCCGGCAATGCACCAATCATAAAAGGCTAATTCCAATCCATAAGAAACAGATTCAGGAATTCGATTATAGGGTATGTGTGGTTGATTTTCCTTGTAGTAAATGTGTTGAGGCATTACCCTGGCTGCTCGTGTACCTTGATGACGTTGGGCAAATTCTGGTTGCCACTGTGAAGAACGAAGAGCAGCCGTGAGAAATTCTTCTGGGATGGAGTCAATTAATCCTTTTTGAAGGGCATCATAAAATACAGCCACTGCGGGATATCCCACCATAGTTCCGGTATAATTACCGTTAAGGGGCCATTTAGGTAGTAATCCACCTTCCTTGGATTGATTTAACAAATCGTAGCACCAGTCTTGGACCAAATCTGGTTCAATTAGGGTCATTAGAGGCACCCAACTCCGAAAAACATCCCAAAGCGAATAAGCAGAATATCTTTTTATTTCAGGATGGGAATAGATTTCTTGGTTCAAGCCTCTGTAAGAGCCATCTGCATCAGAAAACAAAAGAGGTGCGAGATGGGAATGGTACATAGCAGTATAAAAATTGGTTAGCAAGGCGCTGTCTTTTGTTTGGATAGTAATCGCATCCAATTGATGCTCCCATTGATCAGCGGTTGCTTTTTTTACCTCCTCGAAGGTAAGAGATGGATCAAGGGATTGATGGTTTAGCTCAGTTCCTTGTTCACTGGTATTAGAAATACTGACTTTAATCTGAAGCGGATTTTTTAATCGACCAAAATCCAAATAGGTAATTACTTTTTGTCCCTCTAACTTATAGGGGTCTTCAGTATTAAAAGGATAAATCTTATGAACCTTTTGGGTAGTACTATCTAATAATTCTACTTTCTGAATAGGGTGATCGAAAGTAGCCAACATCCAAATGGGATCTTCCATCGCCCAACCACTGGTTTTCCGATACGCCTTTATGGTATAAGGATTGATGAAGGTCAAGCTAGCTTCTTTGAGGTGATGCCCCCAATTGGGTTGTAAAACATGATTGAGGTCAATCATGACCTTGGCATTAGTATCTTGGGGAAAGGAATATTGGTGCCATCCTACTCGCTCAGTTGCTGTTAATTGAACCTCTATACCCCAGGGTTCTAGGAGAATTTGATACCACCCTGGAACAGCTTTTTCATAGTGGTGATTCAATTGACCCACTGGTTTTTGTCCTTTATAAATACCGGTAAAGGGCAAAAACAGAAAATCTCCTAAATCTCCAATTCCCGTTCCGCTTAGGTGGTTGTGGGAAAATCCATAAAGGGTAGTATCGTCATAGTGGTATCCGCTACTGGCCTCCCATCCGAGGATATGGGTATCGGGACT
>JBEAPR010000050.1:0-10140 GCA_041164265.1 Bacteroidota bacterium
GAGAAAAGGGAATTGCTGAAGCTCGAGAAGAGGGAATTTCTGAAAAGGAAGAAGAGGTGATCGATGCATTTCGCAAAGGAGAAGTGAAAGGATTTCAGGAGGGAGAAATGAAAGGATTTCAAGAAGGAGCTAATAATCAATTAGAGGCAATTATAGCTAAAATGAGAAGTAAGGGAATGACAGAGCTTCAAATCAACAAAATTTTGGATATCAATTAATTGCTGTTTTTTAGAATGGCTATAAAAATGATGGAAATGTCAAGGATCAAAACATTGCCGGGGGAGAAGTTAGCGGAATGGCAGTAGATCAACTAGTTATTAGGTAGTCAAAGGATGAAGTCAAATCTAATTAGGGTAAATTAAAAAAAATGAAAGTCATTCTAAATATCATATTGGTATTAGCTTTTAGTATTGCTGAAATAAAGTCCCAAATTTACCCAGATTGGCTTATTGAAATTCCCAAAGAAAAAGCCACTGTAAAGATCTTGGAGGGTAGAGTGGTGATGCAAAATGCCTTTATACAACGCTCCATTTTAACGAGTCCTAATGCAGCAACGATGGAGTATAGGCATAGGCAAACCGGTGAATCATTTTTAAGGGCTTTAAGGCCGGAGGCGAACGTGACCATCAATGGCACTTCTTATGCTATCGGGGGTCTGCAAGGCCAACCCGTAGAAAACTTTTTTTTAGAAAAATGGATGGCAAATTTAAAACCCTATTCCAATACTTTTCAATTTGAGCAAGTCGAAGTCCATGCCATAAAGCCCAGGTTAAATTGGAAAAAAAGACCGGAATGGATGTCAGTGGATCAACCTTGGCCCTCCCCTGGGAAAGAGGTTGTTTTTACCTATAAACATCCAAAATTAGAGGTTGTAGTGCAAGTCCACTATGAGATTTACGATCATATGCCAGTACTAAGTAAATGGATTTCTATTCTTAATCGGAACGATGGCGCAATTAACATCCAATCTTTCACAAGTGAAATCTTGGCATGCGTCGAAGCCGAAAGTGTAGTGGATGATAAAATTAATTGGGAGTATCCTAATATGACCATTGAGACTGATTATAATTTTGGAGGAATGTCCTCGGATAATATCTTATTTACTAGTGTAGACTGGAAAATTGATAGCCTGTATCAAACTCAGGTAAATTATCGTTTACAAACCCCTGTAACACTAGAAGTCGCTCCCAAATACGGTCCCAATATTCAGTTAGACGAAGGAGAAGAATTTACTTCATATAGGGTGTGGGAACTGCTTCACGATAGCCGGGATCAGGATAGAAAGGATTTGGAGAAGAGACGAATGCTCAGAGCTGTAGCACCTTGGGTCACCGAAAATCCTATTATGATGCATGTTCGGAGTGCGGAAACCGAAGCGGTAAAAAAAGCAATAGACCAATGCGCAGAAGTGGGATTCGAAATGGTCATCATGACTTTTGGAAGTGGTTTTAATGCAGAAGATGATAGTCCTGAAAATATTAAACGAATAAAGGGATTGGTCGACTATGCTCACAGCAAAGGAATAGCTTTAGGTGGATATTCCCTGTTAGCCAGTAGAAAAGTAGGCGGAGGAAACGATGTAGTCATGCCTGAGGGAAAAACCCCCCGATTCGGCAACTCCCCTTGTTTGGAAAGCCATTGGGGAAAACAATATTTCGATAAACTATACAAAATATATAGAGAGACCGGTATGGATATTCTAGAACACGATGGTTCTTATCCTGGCGATATATGTGCTTCTACAGAACATCCCGGGCATGAAGGACTGGAAGATTCTCAATGGCAACAATATCAAGTCATTCAGGAGTTTTACGAATGGTGTCGGTCAGAAGGGATATATTTAAATGTGCCAGATTATTACTTTTTAGCCGGAAGCAATAAAACCGGGATGGGGTATAGAGAGACCAACTGGTCTTTGCCCAGAGAATTCCAAGAAATTATTGAGCGGCAAAATGTTTACGATGGAACCCGATACAAGACTCCCTCAATGGGATGGATGTTTGTACCTCTTGTAGAATATCATGGAGGTGGGGAAGCTGCTACCATAGAACCATTAAAAGACCATTTGCCTCATTATGAAAAGCGGTTGGCCAACTTATTTGGAGCGGGAGTACAAGCTACCTGGAGAGGACCCCAATTGTACGATGCACCAGCAACCAAACAAGTGGTGAAGAAATGGGTGGATTTCTATAAAAAGCATCGGGCTATTTTAGATGGTGATATCATTCACCTGAGAAGACCTGATGGTAGAGATTGGGATGGATTTCTGCATGTGAATCCTTGGGGAAAAGAAAAAGGTCTGGTCATGTTGTATAATCCATTAAATGAAAGTGTGCAACGTTCTATCCAAATTCCTGTCTATTACACGGGAATAAAGAATAAGATAAAAGTGGAATGGCCTGATGGGAAAATAGAATTTATGGAAAAAAATGAAAAGGGCCGTATTGAATTAGAGGTGAATATTCCAGCTGATGGGAATATTTTTGTCCTGTTGGAAGAAGAGTGAAACTTGTATTCTCATAGGTTTGTTTAGTGTAAAAAATATTAAATATGGAAACCAAATCACCATTTTCCGAAAAAGTCAAAGAGACATTAAAAAGTCTGGAAGATGCATTAGAAGATATAGAGCAGAAAATTGAAGAGGGAGCAGAGGATGTAAAGGGTTTTTACCAGAAAGAAAAGGAAAAACTTCAAGAGCGAATCAAACAAAAGAAAAGTAACTGGAAAGAATCTGTTGATCAGATGAAACTGCAGTTGAAGGAAATAGAAAATTATATTCTGAAGTTACAAGAGAAAATAGTCATACTCCTAAAAGGAGGTTCAGATAGTTTTGAATTGGCCCAAAAAGAGGCTCTAGAAATTGTCGAACAATTGATTTTATTTTTTGAAAAAACCAAAGGGAATGCTGAATCTGGAATAACCAATAAAATAGATGCAGTTATCCTTAAACTTACTCACTTCAAACTCCAAATTGAAGAATTATCCTATCAAGGAGAAGACCACTTCAAAGAGACGCAACAAAAAATGATGTCTTCATTAGAGGAGCTCTTAAGTAAATTGAAAAATCGCATCAATGAAAAGGAGCGAATTCAAAATTTTACAGATGAAATGGGGGAGTCCTTTGATCATCTAAAAAAGGCCATAAAAGGTTTATTTTCTTAAATGACGGCATTGATTGATTGGCGTTCTCTGAGTTCACTTTTTGCTATAAAGGGAACACCTAAGGATTGTGTGCCTCTTGGCAATGGGCAAATCAATGATACTTTTTTGCTGCAAACTACCGAGGAGCAATACGTACTGCAAAAGATTAATACTCAAGTTTTTCCTGAACCAGAAAAAATAATGGAAAATGTCAGTCGAGTATTGAATCATATTAATGGCCCTGTTCAACTCATTCTGGGAAAACAAGGGCAGTTGGGGATACCTTTTTCTGAAGGGTATTGGCGAATATACCGTTACGTGCCGGACACAGTAAGTTTAGATGTAGTAGAACAACTAGGTCATGCGCAAACCGCAGCTGAAGGATTCGGGGACTTTGTTTATCAATTGTCAGATTTAGATCCCACCTTGATTCATCCGGTACTTCCCAGTTTTCACGACGTACCATGGCGTATTGACCAACTCAATACCGCTGTAACCGCTAATAGGGTGGATCGGTTGCAAACCATCATGGAGCCTTTAGAAGAGTTAATGGGGTATTCAAATCGAATCGTCCAATTGTTTAATCAAATTAAAAATGGCACTTATTCTATCCCTTTGAGAATCACCCATAATGATACCAAAATTAGCAATGTGTTGCTGAATAAGGAGACCATGCGACCGGTTGCGGTGGTGGATTTAGATTTGATTATGCCCGGATATGTATTATTTGATTTAGGAGATATGATTCGTACCTTTTTAAGTCCAGCTGATGAAAATGAAAGGGATGTCAGTAAGATAGTTATCAGAGAACCTATTTTAAAGGCATTAGCTGAAGGCTATGCTAAGGGCACTCGCGGCCTTCTTGGCCAATTGGAAAAGGATATGGTTTTGGATGGAGGAATTATGGTAATATTTATGCAGGCTGCTAGGTTTGCCGCTGACTTTTTAAACGGAGACCAATATTATAAAACGCAGTACCCTACACATAATCAAGTTCGGTTTATCAACCAATTAACGTTATTGGGCCAAATAATGGAAAAGGAAGACCTATATCGGGAAATCATAGCAGAGGCCATGAGATAAAAATCAAAAAAGGTATATTGTCTGGAAAAAAGTATAGAAATGAAGAAGCTGTCACTAATAATGGTTCTATTGGGTTTGTTATGGTCTTGTGCTAATGGACAAGATGGGGATACCGTACGGATGGACTTTGAAACCTATCAGCCCACTTCCACTTTAGTAGTTGAAGAAAATCCGGTAACCCAAACCAAGTTTCCCTTTGTAGATATCCATAGTCATCATTGGAGAATGGCTACTCAAGATTTAGACCAATTAATTAAGGAGATGGATGGTTTGAATATGAAAGTAATCGTAAATCTAAGTGGTAGAGGAGGGGAGGCCCTGGTCGGTATGATGGAAAATATTAAGAAGAGTGGGTACGAAAATAGGATTGTTTTATTTACCAATATCAGTTTTAATGGAATTGATGATGCCGATTGGACGGAAAATGCAGTCAAGCAATTAGAATTTGATGTAGCTAATGGAGCCAAGGGATTAAAAATATACAAGAGTTTGGGCATGTCCGTTCAAGATTCTTCCGGCAAAAGAATAGCGGTGGATGATAAAAGATTAGATCCCATTTGGGCTAAATGCGGAGAACTGGGAATTCCGGTTTTAATCCATTCTGCAGACCCGAGGCCTTTCTGGTTTCCACACGATGAAAAGAATGAGCGTTGGTTAGAATTAAAAATAAACCCCAGAAGAAAAAGATATCCGAATAATCCCGTCGCTTGGGAAACGATTATTGCAGAACAACATAATGTATTTAGAAAACACCCCGGGACAACATTTATCAATGCCCATTTTGGATGGTTGGCCAACGATTTAAAGAAATTAGGTGAGTTGATGGAAGAATTTCCCAACATGTGTGTTGAAGTAAGTGCAAATATTGCAGAATTGGGACGTCAACCAAGAGCCGCATTAAAGTTTTTCGAAAAATACCAAGACCGGATACTTTTTGGAAAGGACTCTTATAGAATTGAAGAGTATTTCGTTTATTTCCGAACACTAGAGACCGAAGACGAATATTTCGATTACGGCAAGTATCACGCTTTTTGGAGGATATATGGATTAGGACTTCCTGATGAAATTTTAAAGAAAGTTTACTACAAGAATGCGGTGAAGATTATACCTGGACTTTCTTTGTCTTTATTTGAGTAAGGTTATTTTAATTAGTTCCATATACCTGGGTATTTATCATCGATAAACACTTTAAGTTGTTTACGGGCAAAGAAAATTCGACTTTTTACCGTACCAATTGGAAGTCTGAGCTCTTCGGCAATTTCTTTGTATTTATAACCTTGATAATGCATTAAGAAGGGTACTCTTAGCGCGTCCTCTAGAGATTGTACCATTTTCATGAGTTCTTGCAAAAGTATATTGGTATCTCCTGAATTTTCGACACTGACCGCACCAGAATTGAGGTAAAAATCATCTTCCGTTTGGTCAATGATGGTGTTTTGCCTTGCTTTTTTCCTGTAATTGTTAATGAAAGTATTTTTCATGATGGTCATAGACCATGCCTTGAAATTGGTATCGTCCCTATACTTATCCTTGTACCTGAGTACTTTAAACAAAGTCTCTTGATACAGATCTTTAGCTTCTTCTCTATTCTGAGTGAGGCGGTAAGCAAAAGCTTCCATAATGGAAGACATATCCGTGAATCTATGTGTAATTTCAATAGCAGTCATGCAATATTGTTTTATTATAGAAGTATCAAAACTAATAAAAAGTTTTAAACTTTCAGAAAAAAATGAAAGTAATGTTTTTGAAAAAAATTATAGCGCTCATTTTTTGGTCTGGTATGATTTAGGTATTTAAAGGATTAATTTGTCATTAATAAATGGGTAAATGTAGATGAGATAAATTAGTCCTCTAATTGCTTTTGGAAATGAGTAAACCTAGATGATTATTGATGCATCAATTTGAAAGACTATTACCAAACAAAATGATATAGCTTTATTTTACCAAAAAGTTGCGGATATGAATTTTAGAAAAATTGGATTTTGGGAAATAGCAGTTATAGGTTTGGCCTTGCTCAGCTGTAATAGGCAGGAGGTTACTATTCAAGGCTTGGCGGAAGGTATGGATGGCGTTGAAGTGCGACTCGCCAAATTAAATTTGAAGGATAATACGACTGTTTATTTGGATACCACCCAAATTGTAGATGGACAATTCCAATTCACGCTTGATCGAAGTGCGCCATACTTGCATGCGCTTGTAGTACGTGATACCGTCAAACATAATTTTTTTTTGGAAGAGGTAGATATCTTACTGGAAATTGAAAGCAGTGGCGATACTTTTGAATGGACGACCCTTCAATCGGGAAAGGAAGATCAGCTTTTTCAAACCATAGATATCGATTCCATATTTGAGCGGTCTTCAGGTCAAGCTATTATGGAGTCCTATCCGGATTACGTTTTTGCCGTATTTACGGCGTACTATCAATTTCAATTGCATCCCTATTCAGTGGAAGAAATGGAAGCATTTTTGAATAGATTTTCTACCTATGCTAAGGCATCTGAATACTATGCAGCCATTCTCCCATTGGTGGAGCGAATCAAGAATACAGCAATTGGAGTAGAGGCCCCACATTTTGAAGCGCCTGATACATCAGGACAGGTCCAAAGTCTATCTGATTTCAAGGGAAAATTTGTGTTGCTAGATTTCTGGGCCTCCTGGTGTGCCCCATGTAGGGTAGAAAATCCAAAGTTGCTCACGTTCTACCAAAAGACCAATCGACAAAAATTTGAAATATTGGGCATATCGGTTGACGAATCAGAAGGCCGGTGGAAAAGGGCTATCCTACAAGATCAATTGCCATGGCCCAATGTATCCCTGTTAAGTGGATGGAGCGTTATCTCTGAATTATATGGAGTCAAGGCGGTACCTCAAAATTATTTGATTAATCCAGAGGGGATTATTGCTGGAAAAAATTTAAGTATTGAGGCCCTCGAAAAAATGGACTTTTTTTAGTTTTCGACTGTCCACCTAAACATCCAATAGGTTGTAATTAATATGGTGTCTCAATGATTTTAGATCGGTTAAAGATACTCCTACAAGAATAAAGGATTCATAATACCATCAAATAAGTCATTATAATGACTGTATTTACATTAATTGCGTCAATACAAAGTTTACAACGAAAAAAATAAAGGGTTATTAAGGATCGTATCCTAAGGTTGATTGAAATTCAATTCTTCGTTATAAAAGGTCCCTAGCTTTTCCAAAGAATAATCCATTGCTCGCACATCAATTGTCCGACGCATATTGGAAAAACTAAAATGATCTTGCCAATCTATATCCAACGGTATATCAGTGTCCACATCAAAAGAAATAGGTTTTTCCATTCCCGGCGCAAAGGCCAACTTAATCATGCAAGACTGAGCTCCACGCTTAACTTGTTTTACCGCCAACTGGCGGGCAACAAAGCTCCCCAATCTGTCAATATGAGAAAGATCCTTGCCATATAGGGCACCGCCCCCCAAAGGAACCCGCGGCCCATAATAATCCATGACCAATTTGCGCCCCGTCTGACCGTTGTCCCCATCACTTCCCCCGTTGAGCCATGGACCATTCGGATTAAGCAAAAGTGCCACTTCACCCCAGTCTTTTATCCACCGAGCATCGTGTCTTTGCAAATCGATATAGGTCTGGTGAAGTGCAGCCTCCAGGGCTGAACTAAAGGCAATGAAATTGGCATCCGCATGCTGCTGTAGAGAAATCAAAAATTTGTTGAGGTAGAAAGATCCACCTTCTTCACGCACTTCGATTAGGAGTTTGCCATCAGGCCCATGACCTATCAATGCATCTTGCTTCAAAGCCTCCAATATTTTTTCTCGGAAAAAATAAACGGCAAACTGCTCTGGGGGGAGGTAATTTGTCAGTTGGTTATATCCCGCATAAGCGATCACCACATTTTGATCATTGGAAAAATGAGTCCACGTAGAAGGCTTGCCCACTAATTTACAGATATGGTCATGAATCTGGTATTGGTGGACATCAATATGATTATCTGGCCCATATCCAATCTCTTCTCCCAATCTTATGAGTTCCCCTCTAATATCCATCCTTACTCCTTGGTGAGTTACCCAAGCTCCGGTGAGGAATACCTGGTCCGACCACACCGCCACCTCGATCTGCGCATAAGCTTCAGGATCACAGGCGTACAACGTTCGGATGATTCGATCAGCCAATAAATCAGAGAATTTATCAGGATGGCCATTTAGTACAGCTTCAGCTATGTATTGCATTTGGTAATTTTTTTAAAATGGTGAAAGGAATTTGAGCTTTTTCAAAGGGAGATGGGTCTCCCTCAGGAGCAATAATGGCGTGCATAACCAAGGGTGATATCCCCTCTAGCATTGAGGTCAAATTCTCGGAGAAATACCCATCGGTTATAATTAGACATTTTGTGATACGATGTTCCACAATATGGTCGATAACACATTTTATTTCTGTGCCGAAAGTAGTCTTATAATCCAACTTACCTCCCTTGAAAGTAGCTGGAAACACCGAATTCGAGAATCCCCAAATTGGCGTTCGAATCTGCCTCCGAAATTTAAAAAGCAAATTGATTAAGGCTACAATCGCATGATCCATCGATCCACTGACATCGAGATATACAGTGACAGATTCTCGGATGGACTCGTTGATATGATGCCTACTTATCGGTAACAAAGGGGTGTAAAGCCCTTGTGCCAATTTCCTTCGATCCGAATGACTCAAGATGGGTAAATGCAAGTCCCCTCTTCGATACCGTTTTTGAGCAGGATGATCAGGCAAGAACAACGGCTGCATCTGCTGCAGTAAGGCGGTTTGCCAATCCCTAAGTTGAGCCAATTGGCAACGCTGTAAAAGATTGGTATTTCTTTCATTACTCCCTCTAGTCTTGGGCTTGGACCAAATCTGAGTACCATCCATCTGCCGCATAATAGCATCCAACAATTCCTTACCAAATTCACTCGTCTCATATTCCACCTCGTGATTGCCCAGTGGGGTAAAGCATGCACCAGCCTTAAGGTGTATTTTTGGAGTCAACAATCGAAGTAATTCGTATAAGTCGTCAGCTGCCAATTGGTTGCTGTATATTTTATGGTGGACATGGGCCATAAAATCATCTGTAAAATCCGCAGATTCCATGTGCTGTAGCAATACTAAAAACCCCTTTTTGCGGTAAAAACGACTAAAGAAATCGGAATATTCTCGCCCCATAGTCCGGTGAATGATAGCATTGATAATGGCGTCTAACGCAATATTCAGTATGGGATTGTTTAACTCATACTGCTCCGTATGTTTGAGCAGCACATGCAGAAATTCATGCATCAAAACCGCCTTAACATCATTGTCGCTTTGCGCATGCTCATTCAAAAAAGAAAGATTGATCTTCAGTACCGGAGGACTGGTCAAACTAACAGCCATTGTAGGAATACCTTCGGTAAAAATAATATCGGCTATAGACAAGAGACCGCGACATGCCAGCGGATTTTCCTCCGCCAATTCCTGGGTTACATTTTTGACTCGAGTTTCAGTCCAATTCATAAAAGGCATGGGTTTTAAAGGTGATCAATTGTATGATTCGGCTAAGCCTTTTTAACGTTGGGATAAAGAGGTGATGAGGATCGTAATGGTAATCATTGCACTTGCCCAATATCAGTATATTGGTAAGGATCTGATCTTTAGTCAGGGGCTCCTGCAATCTATAATCTAACCGCACTTTATAGGTACACCTTTGTGTGGGAACAACCGGAGGACTACTGAGCGATTGGATTTGATGAGCAACCCAATCCTGAGGATGATCAAAATCTATCTCTCTGAGTACCTCTTGAGGAACCATAATTACCGAAGTATTAGTGGACAGCGGGTCACCAAAACGGTTCAAAATCGAGCTTTTAATTTTTTCGGATCGAACCCTAGAATAAGGTCCACCTGTATTCATTA
>JBEAPR010000051.1:0-4147 GCA_041164265.1 Bacteroidota bacterium
ATGTTATCCCTATTACAGTAAAATAAAATTAAAATTTTCAACAGGTTTTTTAAACTCTCTTAAAATTTGGTCTAATATCTTTCCATATTACTATTATTTTCTTGTAAAAAAATTATTGAAATAAAGGATCTGATATTGAATGGCATTTCCCCAATAGTCCCAATTATGAACCCCAGGCCTTTCAATATATTCATGTTTTATATTTCTTTCCAATAGATTGTCATGAAGCCTCCTGTTGTCTTCAAAAAAGAAATCATCATATCCACAATCAATAATAAGTTTGATATCACTATCAATCAAATGAAGCATATTGATTACGGTATTTTCTTCCCATACATTTTTGTTTTGGGAATAAGTCCCCAAACGCTTTTTTATATCCCAATTATTAGGAAATGGACGAATATCAACTCCTCCACTCATACTTCCGGCTGCTCCCCAAATATCTTGATGTTTTAAAGCCAAATACAAAGCACCATGACCTCCCATACTCAGACCTGTTATGGCTCTGTTTTCTTTGTTAGAAAAAGTAGCGTATTGGGTTTCAACAGCTTTTGTTAGCTCTTTTGAAACATACGTTTCGTATTGCATTGTCTCATCTATAGGACTGTCAAAATACCAACTAGTTTTACCCCCATCAGGACATACAATTATTATGTCTAATTCATCTGCATAATTTTGAATACTAGGCACTTTAGAAATCCAATCTTTATAGTCACCTCCCGCCCCATGAAGTAGGTATAAAACAGGTTTTTTCTCCTTGCTTTTATTGTAATTCTTAGGTGTAATAACAGTATTTAAAATTGTTTTCTGCATCACCTCGCTATACACTTTTAGGGTGTCAACTTGTGCAAAAGCAACTTGAACAAAAAACAGAGTGATGAAAAAAACTGCAATTGAGGTGTTAAAACGATTCATGCTTGTGAATTTACTTGTACCATTAAAAATCAGTAGAATACAATAACACAGGCACATTAGCCGATTGAAATTCGGTTTCAAAGGCTTTAAAATCCTCGTCAATTATTCGCTGCAGAACCTCCCGTTGCTTTATCCATTCTGATTCTATATCCTGATGCCTTTCCATTGCGCCCTTTGTAACTTGGGGTTCTTCAGCATCTACAAAATCTTTAAGATACATCCATTCCGCATTGAGTTTATTATTGAAATTTATTACGTCTTGAAATGTTTTTTGCTGGGGTTGAATCAATTCTTGTTCCCATTGATTCAATTTTTCTTGAATTACTTTTGCTTTTTCTAACAATACGCTAAAGTTTTCTTGGTCTTCTAAAATGGATTGATAATGGGATAATTGGCCTTTAACACTCCGCATGGAAGTGACGGTTTGGTGTATATTTTGAATCCCTTTTTCAATTTCTTCTAATAAAGCCTGTTGTTTGTCAAAATCTTCGGCTGTGGTTTTAAGGTTTGGATTGGGAAGAATATTAAAGTCAACGGTTTTACTTTCGTTGTTAAAGCTTAACCGAGCACTATATTTCCCTGGAGCAACACGAGTTCCGTTATAACTTCCATACACAAATACATTTTCAACACTGGGCAGTGTAGCTCTTCTCAAGTCCCAATGAAACCGATTAAACCCTTCTTTTGCTGGAAGTTGTGCTTCTAGAGCAGGGCCTCCGGGCCAAGATTTTTGGTTTTCTTTTTGTTTCGATGAATATTGACGAATTACCGTATCTCCTTTTAAAATTTCAAGAGTTACCGCTAAAGAATCTGTATTTTGAGGAAGGTAATAATCTAAGATAACGCCATTAAGCGGATTCGTTCCCTGTGTACTGTTTTTTGGAGTTTGTCCTGAAAAAATACGATAGTGATCTTTGGGGGATACCAAATGGAGTCCACTTACTTTAGTTTGTTCTTGAAGTGCACTCAAGTCGTCCAATATCCAAAAGGAACGCCCTGCTGTAGCAGCAATTAAGTCGTTGTCTTGAATAAATAAATCATTAATAGGTACAATGGGTAGATTATTTTGAAAAGCGTCCCAGTGGTTCCCATCGTCATAAGAGATATAAAATCCTGTTTCTGTTCCGGCGTAGAGCAATCCGGGAACTTTTTGATCTGCACGAACTACGCGAACAAATGTATGGGCTCCAGAAATTCCTTCAGTAATTAACTCCCAGCTATCACCGTAATTTTTTGTTTTGTATATATAAGGAGTTAAATCCATAAACTTATACCGCATTAGGGTAATGTAAGCTGTAGCTGCATCATGAGGAGACACTTCTATACTGTTAATAATCCCTTCTTTGGCCTCTTTAGGAGTTACGTTTTTCCAATTTTTTCCCCCATCGCGGGTTAGGTGAACCAGGCCATCATCACTTCCTGCCCAAAGTACTTGTGAATCAAAGGGTGAAGTGGCAAGACTCATCAGTGTATTGTAGTTTTCGCCCCCAGCAGCTTCATTGGTAAATGGAGCGCCACCTGATTCTTGTTTTGATTTTTCATTACGGGTTAAATCAGGACTAATCACCTCCCAGTCTATTCCTCCATTTTGAGTTTTAAACACCACATTACCCGCATGGTAAAGAATGGTAGGGTCAGAATGTGCAGTAATTATTGGAGCATTCCAATTAAATCGATATTTAAAATCTTTAGGAAAATTTCCTAATGAAAGCTCAGGATATTCTTTTATTTCTTTAACCGATTGGGTGGCGCGATGCCATCGGTCTATAATCCCTTGATAACATCCACCATATACCACTTGAGGATTAAAGGGATCAAAGGCTAAAAAAGCACTTTCACAGCCTGCAACAGAGTACCAATCTTTCCAATCTATACCACTATCACCGTCTCTACTTTTTATACCAATAGCTGAATTGTCTTGTTGTCCTCCATAGACATGGTAGGGTACTTGTGCATCAGCAATAACACGATAAAATTGAGCAGTAGGTTGATTTTGTTGCGTACTCCAGCTTGCGCCTCCGTTTAAAGAAATATTTGCGCCTCCGTCGTTTGAATTGATCATTATTTGATTATTCTGTGGGTGAATCCATAAATGATGGTTGTCGCCATGAGGTGTAGACAGGGTTTGGAAGGTTTTTCCTTTATCAATTGATTTAAGGGTTGGGGCATTTAAAACATACACTACATTTTCATTTTGTGGATCAGCAAATATTTCCATGTAATACCATGAACGGGCTACAGTAACTCTGTTGTTATTAACCTGTTTCCATAGGGCACCTCCGTCTTCAGAAAGGTAAACGCCCCCTTGATCTCCTGAAGCTTCTAGATTGATATAAACCACTTTTGAGTTTGCTCTCGATACCGAAATCCCCGCCTTGCCGAAATTCGCCGGTAATCCTTTTTCCAAACGAACCCAATCGTCTCCTCCGTTAGTTGACTTGTAGATTCCTGAACCTAATCCTCCCGACATCATTTGCCAGGGTGTTCGTTCATGTTCCCACATGGCTGCGTATAAAATTCTTGGGTTATTCATATCCATACTTAGTGACGCTGCTCCAACACGCTCATTGACATACAATACCTTTTTCCAGCTTTTTCCACCATCTGTAGTTTTATAGACTCCCCGATTTTCACTTGGCCCATATTGTGCCCCTTGTACCGCAACATAAAAGACGTCTGGATTTGTGGGGTGAATTTCAATATTCGCTATATGACGAGAATTTTCTAATCCTAAGTGAGACCATGAGATTCCACCATCCTCAGATTTGTAAACCCCATCGCCCATAGAGGTCATTACCCCTCGTGCAGCGTGCTCTCCCATACCAACAATAACTATATTAGGATCACTTTCAGAAACGGCAATTGCCCCAACTGTACCTGTTTTAAAAAACCCATCTGACACATTGAACCAATGCGCACCATTATTTTCTGTTTTCCAAACACCTCCCCCAGTGCTTCCCATATAAAACGTACCAGGTTCATTAACTACACCTGTTGATGTAACACTTCTACCGCCTCTGAAGGGTCCTATATTACGCCAATTCAAGTTGTTGTATTGCAATAGGGCAAAAGATTCCTTTTTGTGATTTTTCTTCTTTTTTTTGACTAAAAGAAAACGTATTACATAGAAGTAATAAGAGCAAGTAGTGTGATGAAATTCTCATGATATAATTAATATGAAGTATAGTTAGTTTTTTATTTTTTATATAATTAAAAAAAGGGTCTTAAAATA
>JBEAPR010000052.1:0-2842 GCA_041164265.1 Bacteroidota bacterium
AGAATTTAAAATTCGGAAAATCTTTTTCTAGCGCTCTAAAATGGTCAATATAGAAAAGTTCTCTTTTAGAACGCCCTCCATACCAAAAGGTGACTTTGCGACCCGTTTTTAAAGTTCTAAACAATTCGTACAAATGAGAGCGCATTGGGGCCATTCCGGCTCCTCCTCCTACATAAAGCATTTCAGCGTCAGACTCATTAATAAAAAACTCACCATAAGGACCAGAAATGATGACCTTGTCTCCTGGTTTTTTTGAAAAAATATAAGATGATGCCACCCCCGGATTTACATCCATCCAACCGTTTTTTGCACGGTCAAAAGGAGGGGTTGCAATTCGGACGTTCAACATAATTTCTTTTCCTTCTGCGGGGTAAGAAGCCATAGAATAGGCGCGTTCTACCGTCTCAGTATTTTTCATCACTAGGGGCCAAAGGGCAAACTTATCCCACTCTAATTTAAATTTATCAGGTTCACCTGGGTGTTCTTCTGGGTGAGCAGAAATATCGATATCATCGTATTTTATTTCGCAGGGAGGAATCTCAATTTGAATGTATCCTCCTGCTTTGTAATCCATTTCTTCTGGAATTTCTACTACAAATTCTTTGATAAAAGAGGCCACATTCCAGTTGCGTACCACAGTGGCTTCATATTTTTTAATTCCAAAAACTTCTTCTGGAACTTGAATTACCATGTCTTGTTTTACTTTCACTTGGCAACCTAATCGCCATCCTTCAGCAATTTCTTTTCTGGAAAAATGAGGAGCTTCTGTAGGCAATATTTCGCCTCCTCCTTCAATAACTTGACATTTACATTGAATGCAGGTTCCTCCTCCCCCGCAGGCTGAGGGTAAAAATATTTTATTATTTCCTAAGGTCCCCAAAAGTGTACCTCCTGAGGAAACTTCTACTTTATTGTCCCCATTAATTAAGAGTGAAACGGGTCCCGAAGGAAGAAGTTTGGCTTTGGCACCCAATAGCATCCCAACTAATAAAAAGGTGATAATTAAAAAAACTATTACACTGGCTAAAACAACTGAATAATCCATACCAAATATTATAATTTAATTCCCATAAAACTCATAAAACCTAATGCCATTAATCCTGTGATAATAAAGGTAATCCCTAAACCACGAAGAGGAGCAGGTACATTAGAATAGCTAATTTTTTCTCTAATGGCAGCAATAGCAAGTATGGCTAATAACCAACCTATTCCAGATCCAAATCCATAGACTGCAGATTCAGCAACTCCTGAAAAGTCTTTTTGTTGCATGAATAAAGAGCCTCCTAAAATGGCACAGTTTACCGCAATTAGAGGTAAGAAAATCCCTAAAGCGCCGTACAAAGCAGGGGCAAATTTTTCAACAACCATTTCTACAAGTTGCACCATTGATGCAATAACAGCTATAAACATTATAAAACTCAAAAAGCTTAAATCTAATGATGCATAATCAGCACCCATCCAAGATAAAGCCCCCGGACGCAACAAATAGGTGTCAAGTAAAAAGTTGATGGGTACCGTAATTGCCAACACAAAGATGACTGCAAGACCCAATCCAACAGCAGTTTTGACCGTTTTAGAAACAGCTAAATAAGAACACATCCCTAAGAAGTAGGCAAAAATCATGTTTTCAATAAAGATGCTCTTTACAAATAAATTTAAATAGGCTTCCATCTTAGGTTTTTAATTTTTTTCTATTAATGTTCGGTTACGAGATCGTTGAATCCAAATGATTATTCCGACAGTTATTAGTGCCATAGGGGAAAGTAACATAAGTCCGTTATTTACGTACCCCAACGAATAAATTGCATCTGGAATTACTTGAAAACCAAATAACTTTCCTGACCCTAAAAGTTCTCTAAAAAAAGCAACAAGTATAAGAATAAAACCATATCCTGCAGCATTTCCTATTCCGTCTAGAAAGGATTTCCAAACGCCATTCCCTAAGGCAAAGGCTTCTAATCTACCCATTACAATACAGTTGGTTATAATTAATCCAATAAATATGGACAGTTCTTTACTTACATCGTAGGCATAAGCACGAAGTACTTGATCTACTAAAATTACCATTGAGGCAACCACTACCAATTGAACGATAATACGTATTCGGTTTGGAATTAAATCACGCAATAAGGAAATAATCACGTTACTGGCAGCCATAACAGCCATAACCGAGATGCTCATTACAATAGCAGGCTTTAACTGAACAGTAATTGCTAATGCAGAACAAATACCCAGAACTTGAACAGTAATTGGGTTATTATCATCCATTGGATCAGACAATAATTTTCGATTCTTTTTTGAAAACAGTGGTTCTCGTTCTTTGTTGACAAAAAGAACCGTTGGTTTTAATTCGGTTGTTTTTTTGTTTTCTTCCATGTTTAGTCAATAGCTGCTACAGCAGTATCTGATTTTAAATAAGGTATATAATGCGTCAAACGCTCTAAGATCATATTGGTCACTCCATCTCCGGTTATAGTTGCTCCAGAAATTGCATCTACTTCATGATCATTCTTATCGGTGTCTTTTGGATCGTTGTTAGTTTTAGAAACGGTTATTCCTACTAATTCGCCAGCTTCATTAAATACTTTTTCATCTTTAAAGCGATCTTGAAACCATTGCTGAGTAATTTCAGCCCCGAGACCTGCAGTTTCTCCAACATGATCAAATACGGCTCCTTGGATTGTGTTTTTATCCTCTTTTAGAGCTATATAACCCCAAATGGCGTTCCACAACCCTGCCCCGCGTAGAGGAACTACATAAAATTTGGCTCCTTCAACATCAGCCTCATAAATCGGAAAGCGTTGTTGATCAACAGGATTTTTCAATTCATTATTTAGGTTGA
>JBEAPR010000053.1:0-9763 GCA_041164265.1 Bacteroidota bacterium
GTAAATCTCAACAAGTATCCTTATTTCCAATTCAACCAGCATTTATTCAGGTAGATGCCGAAACGGGTGAGCCAATTCCCTCGGCTAATAACATTGAGCGTTATTTTGCCTTTAATCTTCCAAATGATTTATACTTGATACAACATAGGGTTTTTCAAAAAATCCTATTGGGCTATGATTATTTTGTCGCCAATTGATTCCAAAAGCTTCGAAGCGATTCCAAAAGCTATCTAGTATTGGTCTATAATTGTAGATAATGAATTTTGGAATTTGGAATTTTTTAATGGTGATCTCATTATCCGGTGCAAATTGGGGATTTTATGCACATAGGATTATTAACCAACAGGCGGTATTTTCATTGCCACCTGAACTCTTAAAATTTTACAAAAATCATATAGACTATCTTCAAGAGCATGCTGTAGATCCTGATAAGCGTAGATATGCTTCTGAATTTGAGGCGGTGAGGCATTATATAGATTTGGATCATTGGGGACGATTCCCTTTTGAGAATCTGACTAGAAATTTTAGAACGGATATCAAGCACCACCTTCAATGGAATATTAAAAAAAATGATGGCCTAATGCCTATTAAGGTATTATTAGATGGACAGCAAATAAAGTGGATTTATGGTACTCAAATATTGGGAAGTTTAAGTACTGTTCAATTCGATTCCCTTTATCAGAATTATTTTTGGAATCATTACTATGAGCAGCCTTGGACTATAAATGCATCGAAATTATTTGAAGATAGTACCCATAAATTCGATTTTTATATTGAAGATGGATTATCGACACATGGTATTTTACCTTACTTTTTAACTAAAATTCAAGCCAATCTTACTACGGCATTTGAAAATAAAGATATAGATAAAATCCTCAAATTATCAGCGGAAATAGGGCATTATATAGCAGATGCGACTGTGCCATTGCACACCACGGAAAATTACAACGGGCAACTTTCTGGACAGAAGGGGATTCATGCTTTCTGGGAAACCCAAATTCCAGAATTACTTTTGGAATCCCACTTTAATTTGTGGGCAGAGCCTGCAGAATATATAAGATCGATTGATCAATATTTTTGGCAAATTGTTTTAGATAGCCATCATTTAGTTCCCTCAGTATTTGAAAAGGAAAGACAAATAAGGCATAAATTTTCTGAGGCTAAACAATACTGTTATGATTGGAGAAACAATCAATTAACCAAAATAAACTGCCGAGAATTAATAAAGGCTTTTTACGATTCCCTTAAAGGACAAGTAGACGCTAGAATGCGCTTTGCCATTACTGCAGTGGCCTCTTCCTGGTTAACTGCCTGGACAGATGCTGGAAGACCTCAACTAACTTTTTAAAAGTTAGATTGAAGTTAACCTCGACGACAATATTCACAAAAGGATTTGTAATTTTGCCCCATGAAATGGAATTCAAATAATCTTCTTTTAATATTGAAAGGGGCAGTAATGGGCATTGCAGAAGTTATACCTGGTGTCTCGGGAGGAACTATAGCATTTATAACAGGAATCTATGGAACCTTGCTTAGTTCAATTAAAAACCTTTTAGGTCCCGAAGCTTGGATGGCACTAAAAAAAGATGGAGCAACAGAATGGTGGACAGTAATTAATGGAAATTTTTTAGTATTCCTTATAGCGGGAATGATTGGAGGATTGATATTCGGGATTTTTGGTATTACCTTTCTATTGGAAACTTATCCCTTATTACTTTGGTCTTTCTTTTTTGGATTGATTTTGGCTTCTTCCTTTTATATAGGTAATAAAGTTCCTAAGTGGCAACCATTGACTTTTATTGCACTTGCCATAGGGTTTGGAATCGCTTTTAGTCTGACTTTTTTACAACCGGGATTGGGTAACGAAAAAATGTGGTTTGTTTTCCTTTCGGGAGCCATTACGATTTCTGCTTTAATTTTACCGGGAATATCAGGAAGTTTTATTCTCCTATTATTAGGAATGTATACCATAGTTCTTCCAGCCGCTAAATCAGCTTTAACTAATTTTGATACAGCTTCTCTTCAAATAATTGTAGTCTTCGCTGCTGGTTGTTTAATTGGCCTGGCCCTATTTTCAAGGGTTTTATCGTGGGCGTTTAAAAATCACGAAGGACTAACTTTAGCTTTATTAACTGGCTTTATTCTGGGTTCACTAGGAAAAATTTGGCCCTGGAGAAATATTATTACCTATAGGACTAATAGTAAAGGAGAATCTGTTCCTTTTTTGGAAAGAGTAGTATGGCCCAGTGGATTTGAAGGAGACCCAATGACAATTGGTTGTTTGATTGCCATCCTTCTCGGCATAGGGGTCGTATATCTTTTTGGAAGATTAGAAAAAAATTAAATATGTCGGTTTCCAATAGATTTGG
This sequence comes from Bacteroidota bacterium, assembly GCA_041164265.1. Lineage (GTDB taxonomy): Bacteria > Bacteroidota > Bacteroidia > Chitinophagales > Saprospiraceae > CALAZP01. The sequence continues at coordinate 2,370 of JBEAPR010000053.1, forward strand.
GTTAATTGGATATCCTTTAACTCACTCCTTTTCAAAAAGATATTTTACAGAAAAGTTTGAAAAAGAGGGTTTATCCAAGGATTTCCAGTATGATTTATTTCCAATTGAAAATGCTAGCGATTTTAAGAATATTATTGTCCTTCATCCCGAATTAAAGGGAATAAATGTTACGATTCCTCATAAGGAATCTGTTATGCCACTTTTGGATGAAATAGATGAATCGGCTTCTACTATTGGAGCGGTAAATACCATAAAGATCGAAAGAGGGAAAACTAAAGGTTACAATACCGATGTCATTGGCTTTAAACAATCTTTACAAACTTTTTTGGGCGGTGTTCTAATCAAACATGCTTTGATATTAGGAACAGGTGGAGCGGGAAAAGCTGTTGCTTATGTACTCCAACAAATGAATATATCCTTTGAGTGGGTGAGTAGAGGAAGTGCTAAGGGAGTACTGAAATACCCAAGTTTAAAAGGAAGATTGAATGATTTTCAGTTAATTATAAATACCACTCCTCTAGGCACCTTTCCAAATGTTGATGCCTGCCCTGATATTCCATATCAAGAATTGACTAATCAACATTTTTTGTTTGATTTGGTATATAACCCTACAACAACCACTTTCATGGATAAGGGATTAAAAGCTAATTGTAAAGTCATTAACGGATTAGAAATGTTGCATTTACAAGCTGATTCAGCTTGGGAAATTTGGAATTCCTAAACATATAAACTAATGGAAGGTAAGTTACCTGATTTTAACAATACTGAAATTGCCTTTGCAATTAGAGGAAATAGAGAGTTAAAAAAAATGGCTTGGTTATTTAAATGGATGGCTAATCCTCTTTTAACCAAATGGTTGGGGAAATTAGGAAGTTGGGCCATTCAAAACCACTTTCCATTTGCCAAGGATATAGTTTTATCTACTCTTTTTTATCAATTTTGCGGAGGCAGAACACTTCTAGAAACGGAGAAAGCCATCACGAATTTGAAATCTTTCGGTGTCCATACCATTTTAGATTACGGTGCTGAGGGTAAATCTAAGGAGGATGAACTAAACTACACCATGAATGAATTACTAAGGGCAATAGAATTTTCCTCTGGACAAAATGGAATTCCTGCAATTGGGGTTAAATTAACTGGTTTGGTTAAAAATTCAGTTTTAGAAAAAATATCTCAAAAACAATGGGATATTCATGAGGAATCTGCTCTTGCCATACCTTATTATAAGAATTTTTTGAAGCGGATTGATACGATATGCCATGCGGCGGCAGAAAAAAATATTAGAGTAGCCATTGATGCCGAGGAGAGCTGGATGCAATGGGCTATTGATGAAATAGTAACCTGGATGATGGAGCGATATAATAAAAATGGAGTTGTCGTCTACCATACTTTTCAAATGTACCGCACGGATCGATTAGCCTATCTTAAAGATTCTCTTGACAGGGCCAAAACTAAGGGGTATTATTTGGGCGCTAAGTTAGTTCGTGGAGCCTATATGGATAAAGAGCGTAAAAGAGCTTTGGAACACGGTTATCCTTCTCCAATTCAACCTAATAAAATGGCCACAGACACGGCTTTTGATTCAGCTGTATTATTTTGTTTGGAAAATAGGTCACATATTGCTTTAATTAATGCTTCTCATAATGCCAATAGTTGTTACCTCCAAGCTAAATACATGATTGAGCATCAGATTCCTACCCAAAGCGAAGATCTTGGCTTTTCTCAATTATTTGGAATGTCAGATAATCTCACCTTTGGTTTGGCTAAGGTTCACTTCAATGTATCAAAATATGTTCCTTATGGTCAGGTTAAAGAAGTTATTCCTTATTTAGTAAGGAGGGCAGAAGAGAATACCTCTGTTACTGGTGATATGTCTCGCGAATTAAATATGATTCAAGCGGAGATAAAAAGAAGGGGTCTTTAGTAGATTTTAATAGGATTCCAATTCACTTTATTCCACCAATAATAAAAATCCCTTAAGATAGGATCCTTCAGGATGGTAAAGATTAACGGGGTGGTCTGCTGGTTGACTTAGTTTTCTAAGCACTTTTATTTTTCTTCTGCTTTCAATTCCAGCTGCTACCAAAGTATCTAAAAATAATTGCGTATCTATTACTTGTGAACATGAAAAAGTAAATAGACAACCATTTCTCGCTATTTTTTTCATGGCCAATGCGTTCAATCTTTTATAGCCTTGAACAGCATTGTGTTTTTTGCGAAGATTTTTGGCGTAAGCCGGCGGATCTACCACCATTAAATCATAGACCTGGTTAGAATTTTGTAGATAATTGACTACATCCTCAGCATAATGATGTGCTTTTATTAGGGATGAATCAAAATTGAGATTTACATTAAATTCAAGTTGTTCTATAGCTGATTTTGATATATCTACAGAATCTACCACTAAAGCTCCAGCTCTTATAGCATAAAGGCTAAAACCACCGGTATAGGAAAAAGCATTAAGTACTTTTTTCCCCTTCGAATAAGCTCCAACAAGTGAACGATTATCTCTTTGATCTAAGAAAAACCCAGTTTTTTGACCAGCAACAATATCAATGGCAAATTTTAATCCATTTTCATGAATAACCGTTTGTGTTTGACTTCCCTTAAGATATCCCTTATGACCATCTTGACCAGGTGTTCGGTAGTAGATGGTTTCTAAATTATTTTGCAAAACGGCATCCAATGCATTACTAATAAGGGTTAAATCGGAATACATTCCAATGCTATGAGGTTGAATCACCGCTATATCATTGTAAATATCAATGATCAATCCTGGTAAATCATCTCCTTCTGCATGCACTAATCTGAAAGCCGAATTTTGAGCATCAAAGGGAAAATTTCTCGAAATCTTTCTTTTTTCTAAAGCTTTTACAAACCGATCCTTATAAAAATTGAAATCAATTTCTTTGGTTTCACTCGTCAATATCCTGATGGCTATACTTCCATTTTGAAAATGGCCAGTCCCTAATCCTTGACCTTTAGCGTCATAAATATGTACGGCGGTTCCATCAGGTAAAGAGGGCATCTCTTGAAGAGCCCCTGAAAAAATCCATGGATGCCCCCTTTTAACAGAAGCATCTTTTCCTTGTTTCAAATAAATTTTTGGATACATTTCTTAAAAGCTAATGGAGGGGTACTTTATTCTACTTTCGGAATTCCTAAAGATTAATATTATTTGAAATTCAACGGCACCTCTTCCTTGATTGACTGCTGATAATTCAGATATAGTAAATTCGTAGTTGACTCCGAATTGAATGGGATCTCTTTGCATCATAACTGCCACAGCCATAGACTCCGGTCTTAATTGGCCAGTCCAATAATTAGATTGATGTAAAAAGCCTCCTACTCTAAATCCTATTTCATCGTAACCATTGCCCTTGAAGGCAAGATAGTTTCCTAGAGTCAAACTAGTCCCATAAGATTGAGACATCCAAACAAAATTTGGAAGGATACCAATGTTCTTATTGAAATAATAATTAATTCCTCCGTGAATTACCCACCGGCGTTCTAGTTGGTAGGTGCTGCCTTCAAATAATGAAATATTAGGTTTTGCCACATGAAATGCACTACCTCCTAAATATGCTGAAAAATCTTTATTAAAAACACCTGACCAAAGTATACCAGCTTGAAAATCTGGAAATAAAGAACTGGTTTGTGCTGTCCAATTTTCCCCATTTTGAATATCTAGATTTATACGCTCCGCGTCTATATCCCATTGATTACTAAACCATAATTGATTAGCATTTAATCTATGTTGGCCAATACCAGCCTGAAACCCAGCAGTCAAGTAGTGTGAATTACTTCTATTACTACTTGCAATTTTTTTATGATAAGCAAAGCCTACCATCAACTCAGATTTTTGAAAATTAGAGCGAGGATGATTATTTTGGTGTGCGCCAATATTCCATCCCAAAAAATTCCCCCTTTGATCGTGCATTTTATAGTCTACTGCTATAGAATAACCTTTAAATGCGTCCTCCTGCAACAAAGTGCCGAAAAGATTTCGATACTGAATACCAATTTTAAGATCACCCTCAAATGCTCCAATCAATGCTGGGTTGAGTTGAGAAGAACTAGAGTTGGCGAAATTATACCTATAGTCTTGGCTATTTAAAACCAAACTAGTTGACAAAAATAACCCCCAAATCCCTATTTTCTTCATCTGATTAGAGTTGTACTACCAGAATATATTTCAGTAATTCCGTCTATAAAGGTAGCTTCTACTTTCCATAGATATATTCCCGAACTCGCCAACTGATTGCGGACCGTCCCATCCCAACCTCCATCGGTTTGGTTCACTTCAAAATCACCAGAATTATGAACTATTGCTCCCCATTGATCGTAAACTGCAAAGTTCTTTATGATTGTTCCCGCACTTCCATGAACCAAAAGCAAATCATTTTGACCATCACCATTTGGAGAAAATCCAGTAGGAACTTCTATGACCCTATTTTTATCTACAATTAACGTTATTTTATCAGAAGCACTACAACCATCTTTATCGGTTACCATAGCTTGAATAAAGGTTAGCTTATCAGGCAAAGCCACTGGGGTAAAACAATCCAAACAACTTAAAATATCTGGTTCTGAAGACATCCAACTTATGTTAATAGGCTGATTTCCATTTACTATGGAGACTTCTAAAAGAACACTATCTCCTAAAAGAAGGGGCAAACTAGGAGGACCGATATCCAATAAAATTTTTGGCGGGGATGCTACAGTCCCACTAGTACTGGACTTGCAACCATTGTTGTCTTTGATCCAGGCCGTATAATTGCCAGATGGCAAACCACTAAATCTACTGCCCGATGTAAAATTAGTTCCATCCAAACTATAAGTAAAAGGCGCTGTACCTCCAAAAGGAAAAATATCTATGAACCCATTTTCTTCTCCAAAGCAAACTACCGGTTTGGTTTCTATTTCTACCTCCAAAGCTCCTGGTTCCGTGACTTCAATTACTTCCTTTAAATTACATTGATTGGCGTCAGTAACAGTCACCTCATATTGTCCAGCCTCTAGTTTGTTTAAATAATACAGACTATCCCCAGTAGACCATCGATATGAATATGGAGCAACTCCGCCCTCAGTGGATAAAGTTAAACTTCCAAGGGTATCTCCGAAACATAAATTATTAATGGTAGAAGCTTGAATGGATAGTGGAGGTGGACTACTTATTTCTACTTGGGCCGTTTTGACACAACCTTCACCGTTTTCAATAATAACCTCATAAGTCCCTACTTTTAATCCCACCGCTCTAGATGTATTTTGGTATCCTGTTTTAAAATCCCAAGTAAACACAAAATTAGTGTCCTGACTCCTCAGCTGCTCAATAGCTGCGGTTCCATCAAACCCTCCATAACAACTCACTGGTGTAGTATTGATTTCAAAAGTAATATCAGTTGGAGGGTTAAGGAATTTAGTTAAGGTATCCTTACACCCAGTAGGTGTATATGTAATTGTTAAAGTATAAAAGAGACCTCCTTCTAAATCTTCTAGCAAGGGTTTTTGCTCCCCAGTATTCCATAAAAATTCATAGTTGGTAATGTCATTAGTAGGTGGAATGGCTGCAATTTTCCCGTCTTTATTGCCTACGCAGGTAGGATTATTGGTAATAATATTAGGCGTGATGCTCAATTGATCTGCCGGAGTAAAAGCAAAAGTATCCTTGCAGCCAACAGAATCTGTGATAAAAACTTCGTATTCAATAGTATCCAAGCCACTGATAATTGGACCTTCACTAGAATCCTCCCATATATATTGGTAGCTCCCCATTCCACCAGTTCCTGTTACCTCAACGGTATTGTCCTTTGCTCCATAGCATCCTTGTTGAGCTTGGACAAAGGAAGCGCCTAACGGCAAAAGAGGGCCTGGTATTTCCATATTTTGAGTTAAGGTGCAGTTTCCTCCATCTGTGGCAGTCACTCGATATACACCCGCTGGCAAATTTTCAATCGAATAGGAAGTGTCCCCATTACTCCAATTAAACGAGTAAGGAACTTTCCCTCCCTTTCCAATAACCTCAATCTGCCCATCGCTATCCCCGAAACAAGTAATGGAAGTAATCGTGGATTCTAAGAAAAATGAATCTGGTTGGTTCAAACGAACTGAATCTATAGCCAAACATCCTAAAGCATCTGTGACTATTAATTGGTAATCCCCAGCAGCTAATTGAGTCGCTTTCATCCCACTTTGCATATTGTAATCACTCCACAGATAATTGATAGGACCTATTCCCCCACTAATATGGGCCAAAATAGAACCATCACTACCCGAGTAACATTTTGGATCAACAGCTGTAAAAGAATCTATACTTATCGCCTTTGGGTCCATAACTTCATAACACCTAAATGAGGAACAATTATTTTTATCTGTTATGGTAACACAATAAATTCCAGATGAAAGATTACTAAGTAAATTAGAATTGGTTGATCCTTGCCCCCAGTCAAACTGATAAGGTGCAGTTCCACCTGAAATAGTTAATTGAATTTGACCATCATTTCCCCTAAAACATTGAGGAGGAACAATGACAGCTGATGATACGGATATGGAATCTGGTGAGGTTATATTAATCAAGGTATCTAAAGTACACCCAACAATATCTTTTACCTCTAATGGATAATCACCCGCTGCAAGGTTAGTCAAACTATCCGCCTGAATTCCTTGACTGGTCCAGTTATAAATGTAATCCCCGTTTCCCCCCATTGCCGTGAGTTTTATACCCGCCAACTTATCCTCTAAGCATAAATTTTCTTGAAAAATGCTGGTGCTAATTTCAATAGGCGCTTTATCTGGAATTTCGAAGTCCACGGTATCCTGACAACCCATATCAGTTACCAATACCCTGTAACTACCTGGCGCAAGAGAGTCCAAAAATGGTTGAATCCTCTTATTTCCAGAACCAACTAATTCAAATATAGGTGAGGTAGCAAATTGAGTGGTTATCAAAACCGATCCATCATCACTTCCCTGACAAGTTGGAGGAGTAAGGTTAGCAGTGTCTGCCATCATAAAACAGGGTATATTTAAATTAAAATTACTTGGTAGGGTGGGACATGGCGGATCTTTTAGAGCAACCTGAATATCCACTGAAGTTCCCGGGGTTAGGTTCTGTAAAAGATATTCATTGGTGTTAATAACATTAAACCCTCCAGGAGAAGAGTTGATAGACACGTTAATGATGTATTCTAATGATTCATATTCTGTCCACTTGAATAAAATCCTACCAGGTCCAACATTAAAGGTATCTATCTGCAAAGGAGGGAAGGTCGGCAAACTATCAATAGTTAAGGTGGTGCTGTCGCGACAACCTAGATTATCCGAAGCCGTTAAAGTTAGGGTATTTTGAAGGCTGTTTAATTGAGCAGGATCAATGATAGGATTAGCGCAATCTG
>JBEAPR010000054.1:0-2512 GCA_041164265.1 Bacteroidota bacterium
GCGCCAAAGGTAATACACAGGTATAATAGGATAGTGGGATAATATCCTAGAAGCGGCACGCCAATCATTAATATTCCAAAAATCAGAGCCGAGACTATCCTAGTGGACATGGTTGGTTTTCTTTTTCCAAAAATAACCAAATAAAACCAGCAAAAGGAGAGAAATTATTCCTGGGAGTAGCATACTTTGTATATCTGGGACTTCTTGATTAATGGCTTGTTCTCCGAAAAAATAATACACCAAGACTTGTAATCCATTAAAAAACAAGTGAGTAGCGATAGGGACCCAAAGGTTTTGCGTTTGGTGGAAAACAAATCCCAGGATTCCCCCTAATAAGAAGCGAGCCAAAAAACCCTCAAATTGGAAATGGACTGCGCTAAATAAAAACGCAGTAAGCGTTATGGCAGCCCAAGCTGGAATATGCTGAGATAGTCTTTTTTGGATAAATCCTCTGAAAAGGACTTCTTCTCCAAAAGCAGGCAATACGGCTATAACTAAAATATTGGCAATTAACTCTTGGAGAGATTGCATTTGAAGGATACAAAAAAGCAATTGTTCGGTTTCCCGCTCCGCTTGAAACGCCCAATCGGGCATTGGAATGGCTTGATTGATTCCATATAGAAGTTGAGCAAAGGGAAAGGATAATGAAATGAAAGCTATTCCTACAAGTAGATGACTTCCTTTTAATTTTTCCACCCAACCAAGTTGGGTCCACCATTCTTTTTTAAACAAAAAATAAGCTGCTGCCAATGGGGCTAAAGTAAAAGTAAACAGGTGATTGAGGGAATTTATAACCCTAAGAAAAATTCTTTCTTCCAGACTACAGCTGGCGTGGATATCTAAAATATTATGGAGATCTTTATCTAATAATTCTGCTAAGACCAAAACACTCAAATTACCAAGTAGGATTCCTACTAAAATAGCCAGGAGTAGAATAAAGAAGGAAAGAAAAAGATTTTGCATGGCGCAAAAGTAAATTAGTTTTGCAAAAAAAAATTAAAAAAAGCCATGACCAGATTAAGTGTTAATCTTAATAAAGTTGCCTTAATAAGGAATGCCCGTGGTGGAAATATGCCCAATTTGCTGCAAGTTGCAATGGATTGTGAGGATTTTGGTGCTCAAGGGATAACCGTTCATCCCAGGCCGGATCAGCGCCATGTAAGGTATGCTGATATTCCATTATTGCGAGAGGTGGTTAGGACGGAGTTTAATATTGAGGGTAACCCAACTGCTGAGTTTATCGACCTGGTCTTAAAGCACCCTCCTCATCAGGTGACGCTGGTTCCCGACGCTCCGGATGCCTTGACATCTGATCATGGATGGCATACAATTCAATATGCCTCCTTTTTGAAAACAACTATTAAGAAATTTAAGGATAAGGGTATTCGAGTTAGTATTTTTTTAGATCCCCTTCGGGAAATGGTGGAAGCAGCAGTGGAGACTGGAACGGATAGAATAGAATTATACACTGGTCCTTATGCAGAAGGATTTAAAAAAAGGCAACCAGAGGTAGTTAAGCCTTTTGCTGAAGCAGCGGTATTAGCGGAATCACTAGGGATGGGAGTCAATGCGGGGCATGACTTGAATTTAGATAATTTAAGTTTTTTCATTAGTCAAGTCCCCCATGTTATGGAGGTTTCTATAGGCCATGCTTTGGTTTGTGATGCCTTGTACTATGGACTAAGTAATACTATTTCGATGTATTTGGAGCGCTTAAAATAACTTAAAGGCAGCAAATAAATGCTGCTAAACGTTAAGTTGAGAGTTAACATATATTTAACTAAAAATTTTTGCTTTACTTTTGTCTTTTAATTTTTTAAAAACTAAATAACCTATTATGAAAAAACTCTCTATGGTTTTTGCGATGATGTTGTTTGTTTTAGGAGCAACTTTCGCGCAAAGGTCTGTTACGGGAACGGTTACTGGTCAGGATGGAGAACCTCTGATTGGTGCTAGTGTTTTGCTAAAGGGTACAACAGTAGGTACCATTACTGACTTTGATGGTAATTACGCATTGGAGGTGCCTGAAGGTCCTCAAACGCTTGTAATTAGCTACACGGGTTTTACCACTTTAGAATTAGAGGCTTCCTCTGGAACGCTTGATGTAATCCTTCAAGAAGGGGTTACGCTTACTGAGGCTGTAGTAACGGCTTTGGGTATTGAGCGGGAGAAGAAATCTCTTGGTTATGCAGTTCAGGAAGTTGAGGGTGAGGCTTTAACTATGGTTAGAGACCAAAACGTTGTTTCTTCTTTAACTGGTAAAGTAGCTGGTGTTCAAGTAATTAGTGCATCAGGTGCTTCTATTGGTGGATCTGCTAAAATTAGAATTAGAGGAGCCAATGGCCTATATGGTGGCGAACCTTTATTCGTTGTAGATGGTACTCCTATTAGCAACAGCAATTTCTCAGCAGGATACAGAGGGGTTGATTATGGTAACCTAGCGTCTGACATCAATCCAGATGACATCGAAAATGTATCTGTATTGAAAGGTCCTGCGGCTACTGCTATCTAT
>JBEAPR010000055.1:0-9625 GCA_041164265.1 Bacteroidota bacterium
ACCTTAGCCACTTTTCCTAACCTTACTACACTTACATTAGATCACACAAAAATAACAGGCTCAGGAATAGAAAAATTAAAGTCATTGCCTAACTTAAAACGTATAAATCTGTCTAATTCAAGTTTTGACATTGAGCACTTGTCCTCACTTTTTGAATTTTCACAACTTGAACAAGTTCATCTCTATCCTATTGATCAAAATGAAAATATTCGGGCTTTAATTCCGGATTCTCTTCAATCACTTTTTAATTTAGGAACTTATGAAATCACCATTAAAGAAAGAGATACGGTTATTTATTGACCTTATTTAGCCTACCTCGTTTTGCAATGTGCCAATCCCCTCTATGTTGATTTTAATTTGATCCTTGTGCTGTAAAGTAAAGTTTTCATTAGGAATAATTCCAGTTCCTGTCATTAAAAAACATCCATTTGGAAAATCCATTTCTTTAAATAAAAAATGAATTAATTCTGAAAAGGAACGTTTAATTTCAGCCACTTGGGTTCTGCCTTCAAAAATAACTTCATTTGTTCTAATTATTTCAATGGAAATTATAGTTCTTGGATCTATTGCCCTTTCAGTCACAAGAATACAAGGCCCTAATGCGGCAGAACCTGTATAACTTTTAGCCTGAGGTAAATACAAGGGGTTTTCTCCTTCAATATCACGAGCGCTCATGTCGTTTCCAATACTATATCCAATTAATTTTTGATTTCGAGTAAGCACAAGTGTAAGTTCAGGCTCAGGGACCGACCACATACTGTCTTTTCGTATTCTGACAGTCTGAAAAGGCCCCCTTACCCTATCAGCAGTGCTTTTGAAAAATAATTCTGGTCGTTCAGCATCATATACTTTATCGTAGAAAGTACTCCCGCCGCTTTCTTTAGATTCTTCCATTCGAGCGGTTTTACTTTTAAAATAGGTTACTCCTGATGCCCATACCTCTTGGCTTTTTATCGGTGGTAAAGCTATATTGTTAAGCTCTTTTTCTGAAAGGGAAAGACGGTTGGGCTCAATACATTGTTGGATTAATTCTTTATAGAGTTGATCATTATTTAGAAGTATGTCCCAATCTTTGCTTAATAATTTATAAGAATTCCCTTTAAAAAAAACAATATTCCCTTTTTTAGTTTTAAATAATTTCATGGCTTTGTAATCGTTTTTTCTAATTAATAAGGCTCATTGTATATTGAATCAATAGTAATACAATTAATGCGGTGCTACCAAGAAGTAAGGTGGCCAAACTATGCAACCTATAGCCTTGGGGAACAGTCATATTACTGAACTGAGTAATCACCCAAAAAAAACTATCATTCGTATGTGATATTACTGTTGATCCTGCTCCAATAGCAATAACAACTAGGGCTTTATCAATTGGAGTGATGAGGCCTAAGCCATCAAGCATAGGAACTACGATAGAGGCTGTGGTTACTATAGCTACTGTTGATGATCCTTGTGCAGTTTTGATCACAGCTGCTATTACAAAAGGCAACGCAAGGCCTAAGGGAAGTGATTTTAAAATGGGTTCCACTGTTAGGTGAATTTCTGAGGTCTGTATTACTTTTCCAAAAGCACCACCTGCTGCTGTAATTAATAAAATTGTTGATGATCCTTTTATGGCTTTGCCAACCCATCCTTTTTCAGAAAGATATTTCCTATTGCCCTTTTTTGGTATACGAATAGCAAAAATCACACCTATCATTAGAGCAATAATTGGATGTCCAATAAATTCAATACTTGATCTAAAAACTCCTTTATCTAATGGGAACCCTGGATATTGAACTATAGCTTTACTAATAATTAAAAAAAGAGGAATGAGGATAGGGAATAGTGTTTTGATTAGAGAGGGTAGTTCTTCCGTATCTATTTGAGAGTCAATTGAATTTAATGAATCGGCTTCAATCCAAATATTTTCCCCCATACGTTTTGCAAATTTAATCCCTACAAGCAAGCCTATGCTACTTGTAAAAAGACCAATAAGTATAACCCACCCAAGGTCTGCTCCAATAATGGCCGCAGCTGCTAATGGTCCAGGAGTAGGAGGAACCATTGTATGTGCAGCTGTTAGTCCGATACCTAAAGCTATGGCAGTTCCTGCAAGGGATACGCCCATCTTACGCGTTAAGGCTTTATTTAGGGGCGTTAATATGACAAATCCTGAATCGGCAAATACAGGAATTGAGATTAAATATCCCATCCAACCAATGGCTGCATGTAAACGTTTTTGACCCAATTTTTTGATAAAGTAGTTAGCTATAACCTGTGCTCCACCAGATTCTTCAACAAAAGTTCCAATAATAAGTCCTGCAACAATAATCATCCCTATGGAGCCTAAAGTGCTCCCAAATCCTTCTTGTAAGCTTTTTAATACCTGTTCTGAAGTTAAACCTACAGCTAAACCAAAACCAATGCTAACAAGTATTAAAGCAATAAAAGGGTGCCATTGAAATTTGCTAGTTAGCATTATGATTAAAAGAATGGCAAAAAATAGGAGAATGAAAGAAGGCATATGTTAATGTAAATCTCGATTTACAACCGCTCCTGATCCTCCTTTTAAAAAATCCAAATCACACCCTTGATCAGCTTGGTTAACATTTTCAATATACATTTTGGTATATCCTCTGTCAGCTTGTGGCTGTGGCGGAGTCCATTCTTTTTTTCTTTGGGCTAATTCTTCTTCTGATACTTCCAACTGAAGTCTGCGATTGGCTACATCTAGAGTTATCATATCGCCGTTACGGACTAGAGCTAGTGTTCCCCCTACAGCTGACTCTGGAGCAACGTGTAATACTACAGTTCCATAGGCAGTACCACTCATCCTTCCATCAGAAATACGAACCATGTCTGTTACGCCTTGATCCAAGAGTTTTTTGGGTAATGTCATATTTCCTACTTCAGGCATACCTGGGTATCCTACAGGACCAACCCCCTGTAAAACCATGACACAGTCTTTGTCAATATCAAGACTAGGATCATTTATTCTATTATGGTAATCTTCAATCGATTCAAAGACTACTGCTCTTCCTCTGTGATTCATCAAATTTGGACTTGCAGCACACGGTTTTATTACTGCTCCTTTTTCACATAAATTTCCATGCAAAACAGCTATTCCCGCTTCTTTAATGAAGGGGTTTTCAAGATCGCCAATAACTTTACTGTTACTGTTTGCCGTATTTTTTGCATTTTCAACTAAAGTTGTTCCATTCACAGTAATTGCTGGTCTTAAATGTTTCTGCATTGCATCAATAACGGCATTAAGCCCTCCGGCATAAAAAAGATCCTCCATAAGATATTCTCCTGCAGGCATAAGATTGACAATCATAGGAAGTCGACTCGCCAGCGTATCAAAATCTTCTAAAGATAAGGTAACGCCTAATCGACGGGCAATGGCTAATAGATGAAGTACCACGTTAGTTGAGCCCCCAATAGCTGCATTTATTTTTATAGCATTTTCAAATGCCTCTCGGGTAAGCACTTTTGATATTTTAAGGTCTTCTCGAACCATTTCAACAATTCGATTCCCAGCTAAGTGAGCCATGACTTTCTTGCGCGAATCTACTGCGGGTATTGCGGCAGCATTGGGAAGGGTTAAACCAAGGGCTTCAACTGTACACGCCATTGAAGAAGCTGTTCCCATGGTCATACAATGTCCCGCACTTCTACTCATACAAGATTCGGCTTCACGCACTTCTTCTCCTGACACTTCCCCTTTTACAAGTGCTTCTGAGAGTTGCCAAGTTAATGTTCCTGAACCTACTTTTTTCCCTCGCCAATATCCATTTAACATCGGCCCCCCTGGTACTACAATAGTGGGTAAGTCCACACTACACGCGCCCATTATCGTTGAAGGTGTTGTTTTGTCACAGCCTGTAAGAAGCACAACCCCATCAATGGGATTGGCGCGTATACTTTCCTCCGTATCCATACTTGCCAAATTTCTCCACAACATCGTTGTGGGTTTCATTAGGGTTTCTCCTAAAGACATCACAGGAAATTCAAGAGGAAAACCTCCTGCTTCATATACTCCTCTTTTTACAATTTCAGCAAAATCTCTTAGGTGTGCATTACAGGGCGTTAAGTCTGACCAAGTATTGCATATACCGATTACGGGCTTTCCATCAAACATATGGTCAGGATGGCCTTGATTTCGCATCCAAGAGCGATGCACAAAACCCATTTTATCGTTATGGCCAAACCATTCACTACTACGTAGTTTTTTATCTTTCATTTAATACTTTCAATTTTTATGTGACTATCAAATGTACCCATAATTTAAGCGCATTAATCAAAGTTTTGCTTTACATTATCTCTCAGTTGAGATTTTTTCTGTTGAAATTGAAATAAAGCCAACCCTGATAAAACAATTGTGATAGTGCTTAGTACTATGGCTAGGTATGGGTGTAGCGTTATGCCTAATGAATACAAAGGAAAAGAATTTGAAAGCGTTGCCCATAGTAAAGTTAATAGCCCAAGGGTAGTGGCAATTATGGGAATACTTTTACCTTCTTTAATTGTAGAAATCCCTAAGATAAAAAGACCTAACATCCCTCCGCTGAAAATAGAAGCAAATTTCCACCAAGTATCCAAAACTCCTTTTACGTTAATCATAAATAGTGCTATAAGAATACCTAATCCCCCAATGACAATTGAAATTCTATACAAAACCTTTATTGCTTCTGATTCTTGTATATTCTTAACTTTTTTTTGATAAAAATCAATATAAAAAACCGTGGCCATACTATTAAAACTAGTTGATATAGTACTCATTCCGGCTGCAAAAATTGCAGCTACCAATAGCCCTGATAGGCCAACCGGTAAAGTGTTCGCAATAAAATAGGGAAAGACCTGATCTGCGGGTAATCCATCTGGAAGTAAATGTGTTGTACTTTGATAATAAACATATAATGCCGTGCCTATGAATAAAAAAATTGCTGAGACAGGTAGATACAACAGCCCACCAAAAAAAGCTGCTTTTTTTGCTTCCGTATCTGAAGGTAATACCATATAACGTTGAATATAATTTTGATCAATCCCAAAGTTTTGAAGATTGATAAAAATCCCATATATCAAAACAACCCAAAATGTGGGTCGTGTTAAGTCTGTTGTAAAAGAGCCTAGACTAAACTTTTCTTGTTCAATACCTATTGAAATAATTTCTGACATTCCTCCAGAAATTGAGTTTGCCGTAAAAAAAACACATGCAATTGCTCCAATAATTAAAATAATCCCTTGAATAGCGTCAGCCCACAATACTGCTTCTATTCCTCCCAATACAGCATATAGTGCTACAAAAATACCAGTTAAGATTATTACCCAAAAAAGTTCCCATCCCAAAATGGCATTTAGGGCAAGGGCTAGTAAAAAAAGAATGGTGCCAATACGCATAAGTTGTGTTAATAAATAACATGCCGCCGTATAGGTTCTTGCCCACGGACCAAATCGATAGGCCATATAGGTATAGGCGGATGGACTGTTGATCTTTCTATATACAGGAATAAAATATTGAACTGCAATAACAGCAGCTAGGGGAAGGGATATGCTAAATACAAAAGGATTCCAGTTTCCTGAATAGGCGCTGCCAGGTAATGCCAAATAGCTTATACTACTTACAAACGTAGCAAATATGGATAAAGTAACTACCCAAGAAGGGATGTTCCCAGATCCTAAGGTAAAACGAGCAACGCTTTTGTTTTTTGTAAAAAATGTTCCACCAAGAAAAAGTAAAGTGACTAGATAAAGTAAAATAATAATACCGTCAATCGTTTTCATATAAGGGTGTCTAATTCCTCTTGAATTGATTGGGTTCGGAGCTGAATTGTCTCTAAAAAGCTTTCATCTCCTGGAAGTAATGGGGGAGCTAAAACATTTTTGCAAATTCCCATTGCGGTTGCAGCTGCTTTTATCCCTTTCAAATAGCTATAGGCCCCCCCTTCTAAAGCATAAATCTCTTTAGAAATTCGCATTACTAGTTGATGTAATGCGCTTACTTTTTCTAAATCTCTTTGCTTTAAAGCTATTGATAGTTGTAAAAATAACTTAGGGAAAAGGTTGCTCCCTCCATTTACCCCGCCGTGAAACCCTTTTAAAACCCATTCAGTTAATAATTCTTCAGGTCCAATAAGAAAATTTAACCTTTTCTTTTTAGCTATCGCCGTTAACTCCTCTAGATAATCAGCATTTCCTGAACTGTCTTTACAGCCTATAATGTTGGGGTGTTGCTGTAATGCTAAAATTACATTTGGAGGAATATTAAAATGGGTGCTTTTGGGATAATTATATAAAAACAAGGGTAAACTACATTGATTTGCCAAAGCAGTAAAATAAGTTTCAATTTCTGAAGTGTTTAAATCAAAATAGTAAGGAGGTAAAGCAACAACAGCGTCAGCACCTTGTTCTTTTGCATAGTTACAAAGTGAAATGCTCTGTTCTATTGCGGTATCACCTATACCCACTAAAAGTGGAATCTCCGTAGCTTTTAATTTTTGACAACACAGATAAATTAATTCTTTCTTTGTTTTTAGGCTAAGGCTACTTGCTTCACCTGTGGTGCCTAAAATAAATATCCCCTCAATTTCCCCATCAATAAGATGCTCTAATAACCTTATTGTAGCGCTTTGATCTAATGAAAAGTCAGGATTTAAAGGGGTAATCATAGGGCAAACAATGCCTTCAAAAAATAACTTTTTTGCCATCTTATAAGATATTAAACATGATATGTTTTATGTTTTTACGATCGAAAGTATAAGTAACATGTATTCTGTTTTGGGTATCTTGTATAATGGCCGGATAACTATATTCCCCTGTTTTATGGGATTCCAATACATAAATATCATTCCATATTGTACCCTCTTCAGAATAGGCTATATGAAGTTTAGAACGATCATTTTTTCCATTTACTAAGGGGTTGTAAACTAAAAGGTGTTTCCCATTTTCTAGTGTTAAAGCATCGGTGCCTGAATTTGGATTTGGCAAATTAGTTTTAGTAATGGTGCTCCATGTGTTTCCACCATCATATGAAAATGATTGCATAATCGCATCATTTCGACTTCGGCAAAGAATTTGAAGTGTGTCTTGGGTATGTACTAAAATACTTGGCTGAATTACATCATAAGGGGTGTTTGGGTCTATGGGAATCTTTACCCAATTTTTTCCCTCGTTTTGACTTTTTTCGATGTGCACTTTCCATGACAAGCCCTCAGCAGTTCTTGTTTCTGTACTGGAAGGCGACAATAACGTCCCGTCATTAAGAGTAATGGGTTTGTTTTTTATTGGGCCTAAAATTCCTTCTGGCAGTCGTTGAGCAGGCCCCCATGTTCTTCCTTGATCAAAAGATTCCTTATACATACCCCACCATTCTCTAGGTGAGGGCCCTGTTTTGTAAAATAGGGTAAGGGTTTCTGGGGTTATTTTATATAACACCGGATTCCAATTGGGGTACACATTTCCATCTTCTGCATCTCCAGTTGCCACCTTTTCAGGTGCTTTCCATATTCCATTTTCATATCTTGAAAGCCAGATAGATACGTCTGTATTTCCTTCTTGTGTCCCTCCAAATGCCGCTGCTAAAAAAGTGCCATCGGAAAGCTCTACTAAGGTAGATGCATGACATTGTTTAAATGGAGGGGTTTGATAAAGCGGGCTCTCAGCCACTTTTATAAGCGTTAACTGTGCGAAAAGGGAGCTTTCAAATAAAATCATCAAAAGAAAAGTCAATTGTAGTTTCATTTTGAACAGGGTTTTAAATACGGGTGATGTATTAGCATAAACTCTTAACAATGTACTACTTTTTGTACTTTTTCTAAATTCAATTTTTAAAGTAAGTAAATATGAATAGTTATCTTCATCCTATAAAATTCAATTATGAAAATCTTATCCGCTATTTCTTTTTTGCTTTTGATAATTACAGGTTGCTCCATTTCTGCTGAAAAGGGAAAAGATTCAGAAATTAAACCAACTTCATTGTACAATTTTGTTGTCATTTTTGCTGATGATTTGGGGTACGGTGATTTAGGGGTTTTTGGACACCCTACCATTCATACACCACACCTTGATCAAATGGCTCAAGAAGGTCAAAAATGGACACAATTTTATGTTGGCGCTAGTGTATGTACCCCCTCAAGGGCTGCCCTTCTCACGGGTCGATTAGCTGTTAGAAGTGGTATGACAAGCAAAAATAATCGTGTGCTATTTCCAGATTCACATCATGGTTTACCACAAACTGAAATTACCCTTGCAGAACAGCTGAAAAACGCTGGTTATGTTTCTGGAATTATAGGGAAATGGCATTTAGGGCATAAAAAAGAATATTTACCTACTCAACATGGTTTCGAATCCTATTTTGGAATTCCTTATAGTAATGATATGGATAATGTTTCTCTTCTAGCAAAGCAAGATTATTCTTCATTCTGGACTTCTGAAGCACGAAAAAAAACTGAAAGTTTTAATGTGCCTTTAATGCGTAATGAAAAAATTATAGAACGACCTACGGATCAATTTAACCTAACTAAACGCTATACACAAGAAGCTCTATTGTTTATTGAAAAACATAAAAACCAACCCTTTTTTCTTTATCTAGCACATTCTATGCCTCATGTTCCCTTATTTGCCTCTGAATCTTTTGAGGGTAAAAGTAAAAGGGGTATTTATGGTGATGTTGTGGAAGAATTAGATCATAGTGTTGGTCAGATTTTAAATTTGCTAAAAAATCATGGCCTTGAAAAAAATACAATTGTTGTATTTACTTCAGACAATGGTCCTTGGCTGGTAATGAATTCAGAAGGTGGTAGTGCAGGCTTACTCCGAAGTGGAAAAGGATCTACCTGGGAGGGTGGAATGCGCGAACCTACACTTTTTTGGTCTCCTGGTAATATAATTCCTGGAGTTGTTTCTGAATTAGGAACAACTATGGATTTATTTACCACTTTTAGTGCATTGGCCAATGTTCCGCTTCCAAACGACAGAATTCTTGATGGAGTAGACCTAAGCCCCGTATTATTTCATAAAAAAGAAAGCCCTAGAAAAACTGTTTTTTATTATCGTGGAGATGAACTTTATGCCCTTCGATTAAAAGGTTTTAAAGCCCATTTTAAAACACAAGACCCTTACAGTAATTTTTACCAAACCCATCAACCACCACTACTTTTTAATTTAAATGTTGATCCGTCAGAAAAATTTGATGTTGCAAATGAGCATCCTGAAATATTAGATGCGATTATGGAAATTAGACTAGAACATAATAAAAAAATGATTAAAGGCCCCGACTTACTTCGTGATAGAGGATAATTTTAATATTCAATAAACAAAGGTCAAACTTAACCATTAGAGAAATTAAAAAAATAAAGCGCTTTTTTTAAAAAATGGAAATAGGAGTAGATAGTTTTGCTGCAGTAGATATAACCAAAGGAGTTCCTACTGCAAAAGATCGTGTTCATGCACTATCAGAATTAATTGAACGTATTGTATACGCAGATCAGGTGGGTATTGATTTCTTTGGAATTGGTGAACATCACCGTGAAGAATTCTTAGATTCTGCGCCCCATATGATTCTTGCAGCTGCTGCTGCCAAAACAAAAAAAATTCGTTTGGGTAGTGCAGTAGCAGTATTAAGTGCTGCAGATCCAGTTCGTGT
>JBEAPR010000056.1:0-5212 GCA_041164265.1 Bacteroidota bacterium
AATCTCTTTACTACTAAAAGTACTAGCTCTTAGTATCTATTCTATTAATTCTCCTCGCAATTCTTCCTTCTATTTCTTACCTTATCCATCAGTGTCAAAGAACTTCACAATAACTATCACCACAAACCAATCACCACCTTCCAATAGTTACCTATTTATCTCCTTTCCTTCCATCTCAACCATCCTACCTCATCTATTTTTATACCTCTTCTTACCCCAGCTCCACCAACCAACAACCCCAATCTCCTCAGCTAAAGTATCCCGAATAATGCCCCCCGGTAAACCATCCTTTGATCGTTTTTCCCGTAAGGGACTGCAAAATTAAAATGAAAAATTGACACCACCAAATAAAAATTTAAAAACTGCAAATATTTATTTTTCTGTGTCAAATTGCTGCCTTCGACTTTTCTACCGGAGCGGATGCAAATGTAAACTCAATTTTAATTCTATGCAACCTAAATAGAAAAATAAAAATAACTATATGTACAAGCTACACATTATCAATAAAATGCATTTGAAAAAAAATTCAACACCGCCTCCACTCATATTTGATTAACTTTGTAACTTACTTTAAACCACCCAAGTAATAATGAGAAAACACAATTTTAACGCAGGTCCAGCTATTTTGCCTGCTTCTGTAATCAAACAAGCAAGTGAAGCCGCAGCAGATTTCAATGGAAGCGGAATGTCCATACTTGAAATTTCACATCGAAGTCCTGATTTCGTCCCCCTTTTAGATGAGGCTGCCCATCTGGTAAAAGAGCTTATAGGCCTTTCCGATGAGTACGAAGTCCTCTTCCTCACCGGAGGAGCAAGTTCGCAATTCTTTATGACAGCAATGAATCTTATTCCCTCCAATGGAAAAGCTGCCTATGTTGATACCGGAAGCTGGTCGGCTAAAGCTATAAAAGAGGCCAAGCGTTTTGGTGAAATTTCCGTAGTGGCCTCCTCTAAAGAAACCAATTATAACTACATCCCCAAAGATTATTCAGTACCAGCTGATTCTGCTTTCTTACATATCACCACCAATAATACCATCTTCGGAACCCAATACAAAAAGTTACCCGACACCTCCATTCCACTAGTAGCCGATATGTCCTCCGATATAATGTCTAAACCTATAGATTATAAAAGGTTCTCCGTCATTTATGCAGGGGCCCAGAAAAACTTAGGACCAGCTGGAACCACACTGGTCATAGTCAAAAAAGATGCATTAGGTCATACTGGAAGAGATCTGCCTTCTATGTTAAATTACCAAACGCATATCGATAACCAATCTTCTTTTAATACCCCACCCGTTTTTCCCATTTATGTAACCCTGCTTACACTGAGGTGGATTAAAGCATTCGGCGGCTTGCAAAAAATGAATCAGCACAATGAAACCAAAGCTGGTAAACTCTATGATGCATTAGATGCCAACCCACTATTTGTAGGCACAGCAGCCACAGAAGATCGATCCGATATGAATGTTACTTTTTTACTCCATGACGAAAGCCTGCAAAAAGATTTTCTAGAAGTTTGCAAAGCAGCTGATATAGAAGGTATTAAAGGGCACCGATCCGTAGGAGGATTCAGAGCATCCATCTACAATGCCCTACCTATGGAAAGTGTTGATCACCTCATTGAAGTGATGAGTGATTTTGCCACCCAAAAAGGTTAAGATTGGAGATAAAAATTATCAAGGAGAGGCGTAAAACCGCTTCTTGTAGTTTTAAAAGTGGAACACTAGTTGTAAAAATGCCTTTTTGGATCAACCAAACAGAAGAACAAAGGGTTTTGCAACGCTTTGTTAATTGGGCAAATAAAAGAATCGCCAAAAATCCAGACCTTTTGTTGCCTAATCCCCTTCCATCTTTTCAAACTGGCCAAAAGGTCCAGGTTGGTGACCACCAATTTTTTCTCTTTATTCATCCAGATCTTCCTACGGAAAATCTTAAAAAGGAAATACTAAGTACCTCATTTGGCCATATTCTATCCGTCAATTCAGTAGGTAAATCCCCCGAACAACTGCATAAAGTAGTTGCTAAACATATCGGAAAATATTTTCTTCCCGCAGTAGAGAAAAGAGTAAACCAACTCAACCAATTACATTTTCAGCAACCAATTGGAGCCGTTCAATTAAAATATATGAAATCGAGATGGGGATCTTGTTCAAATAAAGGAAATATAAGCCTTTCGTCCAGACTCTTGCTAGCTCCCCCATTAGTTATGGATTATGTGATTATACATGAACTTGCTCATCGCCTTGAAATGAATCACTCTCCCAAATTCTGGAAACTAGTTAGACAGGCAGACCCTACATATAAAGAAAAAGAAGAGTGGTTAAAAAAGAATGGTCGGACTTGTGAGTTCTTCCCCACTAATTCATCCGACCATTAAATTATTTAATCGTTGACTACCTCAATGGCAATCTCTTGATGCACTTCAGGGTGGAAATGAACCTCAGCCTTGTAACTTCCCAATTCTTTAACATCCTCGGGGATATGAATGAGCCTGCGTTCTAATTCAATCTCAAATTGATCCTTAATAGCTGCAGCAATCTGAACATTCGTTACACTGCCAAAAATCTTTCCAGTTGTTCCAGCCTTTGCTCCGATTTTAATGGTCGCACCAGCTAACTTAGCAGCTAACGCTTGATATTCAGAAATCTTCTGAGCCTCCACTTCGGCTTCCTTAGCTCGTAATTCGTCTAATTTTCCTCTATTGGCAGCATTCGCTATAATGGCCATTCCTTGGGGAATCAAATAATTCCTCGCGTATCCAGGCTTGACACTCACAATCTCGTGTTTGCCACCTACTTTATCTATATGTTCTAAAAGAATAATATCCATAAGAATTGATTTACTATTTTAATAAGTCAGTTACATAAGGTAAAATAGCTAAATGTCTCGCCCGCTTGATAGCAGTAGAAACTTTACGCTGGTATTTCAAAGAATTACCTGTTATCCTCCTTGGAAGAATTTTACCTTGTTCATTTACAAATTGCTTTAAAAATTCAGCGTCTTTGTAATCGATGTGCTTAATTCCAAACTTACGGAATCTACAATATTTAGATCTGTTTTGACCTATTTTAGGGTTGCTTAAAAACTTTATATCGTCTCTTGAAGCCATTTTGAATCGTTTTAATTGATAAAAATAATTGAATCAGCTTACGCTTCCTTTTCCTCTTCCTCTTTCTGCGCCGCTGCAGCTGCATCCGCTGCCTTCTTTCTGTTTCCAACTTTTCCGTCTCTCTTGTCTTGGTTATACTGTACCCCATACTTATCTAGGGAAATAACCAAGAACCTCATGATGCGCTCGTCTCTTCTCATAGCCAATTCTAAGGCATCAATAATGGAAACCGATTCGCCGGCAAATTCAATACAAAAATAAACACCTGAGTGTCTCTTCTTAATAGGATATGCCAATTGGCGTAATCCCATTTCTTCAACGTGAACAATCTTGGCTCCCGATTGGGAAATTTGATCTTCATACGTCTGAGCTGTCGATTTAATTTCTTCCCCTGACAGCACTGGGTCAACGATGAATGTTACTTCGTAATTTCTCATTGGATCAGACTATGTTTAATAATTAGTTAAAAAAGAGTGCAAATATAAAGGATTATTCCAAATAATCAAGGCCTCACAGAAACCGTCATGTTTTCATCGTAATCCCCATCTATAACCGGGGACTGCGCATTATGGGTATATCCCCTTACTTCTCGGTACACAAAATCATACAATTCCTTGATCGTAACCAACCTATTATTGTCTGAATCGGCTTCTCCCTTAAGTCCCCGAATTAAATAATGACTGAATACTCCCTGCCGAACTTCACTGGATTCTAAAGAAGTCTCCTCACTCTTAGAAGATAGAATCAATGCCGTTCCTCTCCTAGCGCTAGCTAAAGTAGAATAATAGTCCGTCAAAATGGTCCCAATATCCCCTCCACGCATGGACAGCAAACTACCTGAATGACAAGCATCCGCAATACATACTTTGTACTTAGCCGGTGAACGATCCAAGAGCGCAGTGATTTCATTGTGAAACAATTTATTGCCATACCCATCAAAATCAATAGGTAAAAACGCTCCTTGTAAACCGTGTCCAGAAAAATATAAAAACAATAAATCTTCCGGCCCAGCTTGACTGAAAACCGACTGCATGGTTCTCAAAATATTACTTCGAGTAGCATCTTCATCAATCAAAATATTGATTTGCTCATCGGGCAAAGCCCCACCCTGAGGACTTTTTAGAAAGGCATAAATTCTATAGGCATCATCATCAGTATAGCGTAACGCCGGCATGTGCTTGTAAGCAGCAACCCCAATAATTAAAGCCCATACTTTTGGCCTGTCCACCTTCTGATCCTCCTCCAAACTATCAAAAATGGGCTGAGGCGGCATCCCCACCCCAACTTCTTCCTTTCTTTTTCCTATAAAAATTCCCTTCTCCCAAAACCCCTCTTTTTCTGTCCCATCCACTAAATACAAAGTACCATATCCTTCTAGATTAGCCTCTTTCATGCCCCCTTCATATCGGTTTCCATTAGCATAGGTCACTAATCCACTCCCATCCGGAACCCCGGACTTAAACGTACCCATATAAGAAGTACCATCTTCGTATATGTACGTGCCATATCCCTCCGAACAATCTCCTTTGATACACCCTAATTGCTTGGTCTCTCCTAAATATTCTCCCTCCTTCCATTGTCCAATAAATTGATCGCCATCCACTTTGGTCAATTGTCCCATCCCTTCGGGAAAACCCGCCTTAAATGAACCACTATATAGGTCCCCATTAGCGTACTCAAATGACCCCTCGCCCCAAGGTTGACCTTCCTGGAAAAAACCACTGTAGCGACTCCCATCCGGATACCCATAGACGCCCTCCCCATTTCTGCAATCTCCCGAAATACATCCACTTTGAACTACTAATTCTCCTGAAGTTCTCCAATTTTCTTCAAAATTACCCTCCCCATCCACCGGAAGCCCCTGATGCCACATCCCAGTGCGCTTGCTGCCATCAACATAGGTTTTCGTACCATTCCCATGCGGTTGCCGTGCCTTCCATGCCCCCTGATATTTGCTCCCGTCCGGATAGTAACATATTCCTACACCTTGAATTTCCCCTTCAAAAAATTCCCCTACGTAAACCGCACCATTCGGAAATACATACATTCCCTGGCCATTTTGACAATTGCCCGATATACACCCCGATTCGCCCACACTCCT
>JBEAPR010000057.1:0-8099 GCA_041164265.1 Bacteroidota bacterium
CCTTGGCAAATGGAAGCAAAGACACCCGAGGAATACGGTCGGATTGCTCATGAAACAGCTAAATTGATGAAGATGGTAGACCCTAATATTGAGTTGGCAGTTTGTGGCTCCTCTGGACGTAATATGCCAACCTTTGGTAAGTGGGAAGACATTGTCCTCGAGCACTGCTTTGAACAGGTTGAGTATATTTCTTTACACACCTACCTAAATAATTATGCCGATGATACATCCGGCTTTTTGGCGAGTTCAGATTTAATGGATAGTTTCATTGAAGAAGTAGTTGCAATCGCAGATGCAGTTGCTGCAAGGCGTCGTTCGAAAAAGCGAATCATGCTAAGCTTTGATGAATGGAATGTCTGGTATCGAACGCGTAGACGTAATGAGGATCGTGTTTTACCAAATTGGCCAGAAGCTCCTCCAATTCTTGAAGAAATTTATACAATGAAAGATGCTCTCGCCTTTGGTGGAGCCTGTATATCACTTCTCAATCATGCAGACCGGGTAAAGGTGGCTTGTCTAGCACAACTTGTAAACGCAATTGCTCCTATAATGACGGTTACAGGAGGACCTGCTTGGAGGCAAACAATCTTCTATCCATTCGCTCATTTTAGTAATTATGGCCATGGTCATGTTCTTCAAACAACGGTTAATGTACCTACCTATCAATCAACTTATTTTGACCCTCGAGGAACTTATGATCATCGATTTGAATTACCCAAGGTTCCCTATCTTAAGGTAGCTGCTGTGAGCAATGATGAAGACAAACTCAGCTTATTTATTCTAAATAGAAATTTAAATGAATCAATATCAACCGATTTAACTTTAAATGGATATGAAAACTTCCAAATTGAAAGTGCAATAACAATGCATGATGACGATTTAGAAGCTACTAATAGTTGTGATTTTCCTTCAAGGATAAAACCTAATGAACTTAAAAGTATTAATTTGAATAATAAAAAAATAAATATAGTTTTTCCAGCAGCTTCTTGGAATGTTATCCGCCTAACTAAAAACTCTTGAATATCCTGAAAAGAATGAGTGTAAATTCTAAAATTTCTAATCTAAAAATTTAATTCCTACTTTCTAAAATCTATTTCTTTTCAGAAACAATAATCGAAGTTTCTTAGTCCTCTGGAGCTTTCTTTGTTCTGCTTTGTTGGTCCCAATCATATCCCAGCTTCTAGAGACCGTTATCTTGGAGCAAAGAGTTTTTGTGAGGAGCAAGGACATGATCTAGAACATGTCCCCTGCCGCATGAACTACACGGGTGGGCTTAGTGCTGGACAGGAGATCTTGAAGAATGATCGGATTACCACCAAGCGGGGTTTGATTACGGCAAATGATTGGACTGCTATTGGATTGCACAGCGCCATGATCGCCTTTGGGAAAGAATTACGTGATCAACATGTTCTGGTGAGTTTTGATGGACTACCGATCACCAATGATCCTAATCTTGAGATTCATACTATGGCGATCCCATTACGTTCCATCATTCAAGATTCGGTGGCGGAACTGCAACGATACCTCGACCAACCTTCGGCTTCTGGAAGAGTTCTCAGCTACCAACTTGAGTGGTCAGCAGATATGACGCATTGGTTGGCATCCGACTCACCTTAATCAACAGGAGGCATCATGTAATTCAAAATAGATTTGGCGATCATATATTTGAACAGTTTGATGTCCATATGACTAATCCTTCAGGAGGTTGAGATGCGATTTATTAATCTTCTTGCTCTATTAGTAGGGCTTTTGCTGATAAAGGCACCTTTATTCGCACAGGGAGAGATTTCAAAAATTCCACGTGAACAGAATATTATTATTGAGAACCCAGAGGGAACAATTAAGAACCCTGGTTGGTTTAACTATTGGGCAGTAAATGCAGGAGGTCGCTCAACGGGGTTACAGCAACTAGCTCTAGATACGTTTTGGTATATCGATCCTGACTATGGCCTTGAAGGAGTTTGGGATAATTCCCTAGCTGCAGAAAAGCCCATTTATAACCAGTCATTTACAGAAATGACGGTTAAACTTAGAAAAGGAATATACTGGAGTGATGGTGTCGAGTTTACTTCAGACGATGTAGTCTACACGATACAAACTCATCAAAAGACAAACGGGCTGCGTTGGAGTGCTGCAGTGCAAGTGAACGTGGATAGTATTATTGCACCGGATCCATATACCGTTGTTTTCAAATTGAAGAAGCCAAATTCACGATTCCATGCATTATTCACAGTGCGTTGGAATGCGATGTGGATCATGCCCAAGCATGTGTTTGAGAAAGCTGGTGATCCCCTCAAATTCGATTTTAATCCACCTGTCTCTCTTGGGCCATACACAATGCACGCTTATGATCCTAATGGAAAATGGTTCATATGGGAAAAGCGAGAGGATTGGAAGAGAACAACTTTAGGGCGATTTGGGGAGCCAGGACCAAAATATGCGACTTATATCGATCCGGGACCGCCAGACAAAAGAGTCATTGCTCAGTTGAATCATGAATTGGATATCATTCATGATGTTGCTCCTGAAGGCATGTTCACGCTTGCACAAAAGAGTTCAACTTCTCAGGGATGGTTCAAAGGGTTTCCTTATGCACACCCAGATCCCACCTTGCCCGCAGTAATTTTTAATACTCAATTAGGCAAATTTCAGAACCGTGATGTTCGTTGGGCTCTCGCACTACTAATCGATATCAAAGCCGTTTCAATGGCATCCTATCGAGGTGCTGCAACTATTTCAGCAATTGGTATCCCACCAACCGGAACACATCCTGATTTCTATCATCAACCACTTCAACAATGGCTTTCGGAATTCCAAATTGATACTGGAAAACAAAAGTTTAATCCTTACGACCCAACGATTGGACAACAGATCGCAGAAATGCTGCGGCCTTCGATGGGAGATCAAATTCCTAAGGATACTGAAGAAATTAACCGTGCATTCGGAATGGGTTGGTGGAAAAAAGATGACAAAGCTGCTGCTGAACTTTTGCAAAAAGCAGGATTCAGAAAATCTGGAGGAAAATGGTTGCAACCTGACGGGAGCCCATTCTCCATCAAGATCACAGTTGAAGGAGAGTCTCGCCCTGTAATGACTCGAGCAGGATCAATGATCGCACAGCAATGGCGTCAATTCGGAATTGATGCAAGTACAAGTGTGGCGGAAGGGACTCTGGTAGAACGTCGTGGGGCAGGTGACTTTGAGGTAATAATGACTTGGAGTGTTGAAACTTGGGGAGGACACCCAGATCTTTCATTCTTCTTAGACAGTTGGCATTCACAGTTTGTAGCTGAGCCTGGACAAGTTCAACCACCAAGAAACTGGCAAAGGTGGTCACATCCAGAACTCGATAAAATCATAGAAGAAATCAGAACCATTGATTTCGATGATAAAAGAGGACTGGAATTGGGTCGAGATTACGTGAAGTTGGTAACACGTGAAATGCCAACTATACCGTTAATGTCCTATAACGTGTTTACAGTGACAGACACAACCTACTGGACAGGGTTCCCAACAGCCCAAGACCCATATACCAATCCGGTTCCAAACTGGTCTAATTCCAAATATATGTTTGTCAAACTACGTCCAAAGAAATAAACCTCTGACGATACTACCACTAACAGCCCTCTTTGAGAAAAGAGGGCAACAATCTTCAAGTCAAACTTAATAAAATCAATGGACCTTTACGCTACATTCGCAGCAAAGCGAATCGGGCAGTTTGTTCTGGTAGTGTTCATTGGTGTAAATATCGCCTTTCTTGTAACCCACCTTACTCCGATTGATCCTGTCGAACAATCAATTGCTGCTGTTGCAAATTATGGAAGTACAAGCCCTGAAGAAATAGAAATCCTCAGGCAATCACTCCGTGAGCTTTACGGTTTGCAGGGAGGGCTGGGGGATCAATATCTTTCTTTTTGGCAACGAATGATAGCTGCTGATTTTGGTCCATCACTTTCAGCCTTTCCCACACCAGTCTCCTCCTTAATTTGGCAAGCATTACCCTGGACAGTTGGCTTGCTGCTCGTGTCAACGACCATTTCTTGGATACTTGGGAATCTACTTGGTGGATTAGCAGGCTATTACAGAAATAACATAACACTTCGGCTTTTTGGAATAATCACGATGGGATTCCATCCCATACCTTACTATATTATCGCATTTGTTTTAATGATTTTCTTTGGATATCTCTGGCCGATTCTACCAATAAGTGGTGGGGTTCAAATGAACATTGAACGCGGTTTAAATATTCATTTTATTCTGAGTATTGTAGAACATTCACTTCTTCCTGCATTTTCACTAATATTAGCAAGTATTGGTGGATGGTTTATGGGGATGCGAGCTTTGGTCTCCAATATAATAACAGAAGATTTTGTGGTCTATGCTGAATATGGTGGTGTTAACCAGAAAAAAATCTTAACTCACTACGTTATGAGAAATGCTCTTGCACCTCAATTTACAG
This sequence comes from Bacteroidota bacterium, assembly GCA_041164265.1. Classification (GTDB taxonomy): domain Bacteria; phylum Bacteroidota; class Bacteroidia; order Chitinophagales; family Saprospiraceae; genus CALAZP01. The sequence continues at coordinate 4,460 of JBEAPR010000057.1, forward strand.
GATTAGCTCTCTCTCTAGGTGCGATCTTCAATGGTGCAATTATTACAGAACAGGTATTTGGTTATCCTGGAATTGGAATGCTACTTATTGATGGAGTTCATGCAGGTGACTATAGTTTAGTACTAGGAGTGACGACTGTCTCAATTGTTGCAGTTGCATTAGCAGTTTTAATTATTGATCTGATATATCCTATAATTGACCCAAGAATAAAATTACAATAAAGATTTTATAATGTTTAAAACCTTCAAAGATCTTTTTTTACATAATCGAGAGTTTTCATTTGGTTTTGTAATGATTATTTTTGTCTTAGGTGTCGCTTCAATGTCTTTTTTTTCTCCATTTGGCCCTATAGATATTTATCTTCTTCCACCTGATATGCCGCCTTCTTTACAATATCCTATGGGCACAACATCTAGGGGTCAAGACACTTTCTGGGTGCTTACATTTGCTATTAGAAATACACTTATTTTTGGATTTTCAGTTGCATTTCTAAGCAGAGTTATCTCTCTTTTTGTCGGACTAGTTTCTGGATATTTAGGAGGTATTGTCGACAGAGTACTAATGTCAATCAATGATACATTTGTTGTTATACCTTTATTTCCAATACTTGTACTGTTCTACTTTGTCATGCGTGACAACATGAATTGGATTATGTTGACAGTAGTTATGGCATGTCTTGGTTGGGCTTATGATGCGCGGTTGATTAGATCAATTGCCATGAGTCTAAGGACACGTGAATTTACTGAACAAAGTATTTTTTCTGGTATGAGTACTCGGCAGATCTTAACACAAGAGCATTTACCTTATGTTTTACCAGTCGTCTTCTCAACCACGATGAACAATATTAACTGGTCAATTGGCATTGAAGTCACATTGTCTGTCCTTGGATTCACAGACATTGACACTCCAACAATTGGCGGAATGATCTACTGGGCAAATCAACATACTGCCATGACTGCAGGAATATGGTGGTGGTTTTTCTTTCCGGTAGCTTTGGTTGTAATAACATTTATTGCATTATTTCTTCTGGCTGTTTCAATGAACGAATATATTGATCCACGCTCACGTTTAAGCCATATGAATAACTCATGATTGCCTCCGATAATCTCAAGCCTCATGATCAAGATGTACTTCAATTAAGAAATGTAAAGGCTTACTATAAAACTAAATTTTTTGGTATTGATCGAGAAGTTCGTGCTGTTGATTCAATTACACTCAATATTCAACGAAATCAAATTTATGGTTTAGCTGGTGAATCCAGTTCTGGAAAAACAACATTAATCAAAACTATAGCAGGCAACCTTAGACCTCCCTTGCGCCTTCTTGAGGGAAATATTCTTTTTAATTTTAGAAATCACAGTCATCCTATTGACATAGCTACAGCCAGCTCTGAAAAGCTTTATTCAGTTCGGTGGAAACATATTTCTTATATTATGCAAGGTTCAATGAGTGTATTGAATCCTGTAAGACGTATTCATCAGAGCTTCATTGATTTTGCCTTTCATCATATAAAACAACCATATCCAAAATTCTTAAAAATAGTACAACAACATCTCGAAGATCTTCATCTAGATCCTAATATATTAAAAGCATATCCTCATGAATTATCTGGTGGAATGAGACAAAGGGTTGCTATTGCGTTAGCCACTGTATGTAAACCAGAATTTATAATTGCTGATGAACCTACTACAGCACTTGATGTGGTTGTCCAAAAAAGTGTTCTGAAGTTGATCAAAAACGTTCAGCAAGAGATGGGTTCTTCGATGTTATTTATTACTCATGATCTTGCTGTACATGCCAATCTTACTGATCGTCTTGGAATTATGTACGCTGGTCGTCTAGTTGAAGAAGGTGAGACAAAAAAATTATTCAAAAACCCCTTACATCCTTATACTAAGCATCTCATATCTAGTCTCCCTAGTATTGGTGATTTATCAAAGAAAAATAGTTTGGAAGGCTCACCACCTAATTTAGCAGATCCACCTGCAGGATGTAGATTTCATCCAAGATGTCCACTTGCTATAGAACAGTGTCGAATATCTAATCCACCGCTTGTAGAAACTGCACCCAAACATCGTGTTGCCTGTTTCAAGGTAAATCCGAGGAAAGAATGAAATTAGGTCTTGTTGAGAATTTGATCAAAGTTGAGCACGTTTCTCGATATTTTTCTTTAGGAGGAATTCTTACAACAAATCGATTTAAAGCTGTCGATAATGTAAGTTTTACAATTCCAGTTGGATCACCTCAGATATTTACTATTATTGGTGAAAGTGGGAGTGGCAAAACTACACTTGCGCGAATGATGTTAAATTTGGTCAAACCTAGTTCTGGAACAATTTATTTTAAAGGACGAGACCTTACAACTATTCATAGTCGCAAGGATAAAATTAGATTTATGGGTGATGTGCAGCCTGTATTTCAAAACCCATTCAGTGCATTTAATCCATTAAAAAAAGTTGATCGATACCTTTACATTAGTGCTTATCGTTTTACAACAGCGAGCACAAAATCTGAAAGTGAAAAATGCGCTGACATTGCTTTAAATAAAGTTGGTCTATCACTACCGGAGGTAAAAGATCGTTTTCCACATGAACTTTCTGGTGGGCAACTTCAACGTATTGCCATTGCACGTGCCTTGATTGCCAGCCCATCTTTATTGATCGCAGATGAACCAGTTTCTATGGTTGATGCATCTTTAAGAATAGCTATTGTGAATCTATTTAAAACACTCCGAGATGATCTTGGTGTTTCTATCATATATATTACTCATGATTTGACTACAGCTTACTACATAAGCGATCAAATTATTATCATGCAAAAAGGCGTCGTTGTTGAACGTGGAGAAGCTCGGAATATTCTCGAAAATCCACAACATCCTTATTCTCAAACTTTAAAGCAATCTGTGCTAAGTCCTACTTCTACTTTAAATGATTAATTTACTGTATAAGTATAATTTTCTATTTAGTTTAACTTTCATTCTGGAGTTTGGAAGTGTTGCAGGCAGAAATTCTTTTGGATCGAAATTACGAAATTAGTGAAACTGATCCTCGACTGTTTGGAGCCTTTGTGGAGCATCTAGGTCGTTGCATTTATGGTGGCTTATATGAACCCGGTCACTCAGAATCTGATGATAAGGGTTTCCGACAAGATGTTCTCCAAATGGTTAAAGAATTAGCACCAACAATTTTGCGATATCCAGGTGGAAACTTCGTGTCTGGTTATAATTGGGAAGATGGGGTAGGTCCAATTGAACAGCGCCCTAGTCGACTTGATTTAGCATGGCGCTCGACAGAGCCAAATACTTTTGGCACAAACGAATTCATTGATTGGTGTCGAGAAGCATCTATTGAGCCGATGTTAGCCGTAAACCTTGGGACTCGTGGGTCTGATGCTGCCCGTCAATTATTGGAATACTGTAATCATCCAAGCGGAACTGAACTCTCAGATCGCCGTCGGTCTCATGGCTGGGAACAACCTCATAATGTCAAATTCTGGTGCCTTGGAAATGAAATGGATGGACCTTGGCAAATGGAAGCAAAGACACCCGAGGAATACGGTCGGATTGCTCATGAAACAGCTAAATTGATGAAGATGGTAGACCCTAATATTGAGTTGGCAGTTTGTGGCTCCTCTGGACGTA
>JBEAPR010000058.1:0-4462 GCA_041164265.1 Bacteroidota bacterium
GGGGATTTGGGTTGGGTTTTTGTGGATGAATTATTTTTATACCCATAGCCCTTTATTGGCAGTACAATCACTTCCGACTTTATAGTTCTTCAGGTGATTATTGACCGCAAGCATTTATTGAATAACAATGGGAAAATGCCTGAAAACTCTAATTAAAAGTGTCAGAAAAATGGGAAGGACCTCAGGTTAATTTTAGGTAATAATAAAGGGCATGAAAAATTTAATTTTCATGCCCTTTTGCGTTAGCTTATTAGCTATAGTTAATTGATGAAGGAAACTGTCATGATTGCGGAGGGGGCCTCTTGGTCGCTTAAAGGTCTAGATACGAAATACAAATCCCTGGCTTTTCCGTCTTTAAGAGGCTCTATGGAGATGGATGCTCCACCAAAAATAGGTTGACCTTCTTGTCCCGAACCACTTACTTTAAAAGTGCCACTTCCTACAACGGGCCCATCTTGGCTATCTAATCTCACCTCAATATTAAATCCTTCGTTGGAGGCCATTTGCCCACCTCCCATAATTTCAATACGGCGTATTCCCGTTAAATCAATAGATTCAAACATAAAATAGCCTTCTTGGGCAGGCATAATCCCTAAATCCATTTCATTGAAATTCATCAAACTATATCCTTCTAGTTGAGCGGCTTTCTTTAAGTTGAGTACTGGATGCATTAAGGATTTGGTAGTGCTTCCCATTAGGGGTTTGATTCCATCACCTCCTTTGTCGGTAAAACTAGCATTCAATATGAATACCCCGTTTTCATTGACTTCTTTCCCTGCTGTTGGACTAATTGACCCCGCTACTGGTAAAGATTTTGGTAAGGTTGCATTCCTCCTACCTAAAGTTTGAATATACGCCACTAATTTTTTTGCATCGCTAGTAGATAGAGTAGGGTTAGCAGGCATGGGGACTTCTCCCCAAACACCACTACCACCTTTTTGAATCTTTTCAACTAAGTAATCCGTAGCATCAGATCTCCTGTATTTTCTAGCCACTTCAGTATAAGAAGGACCAATTGAAGGTTCATTTTCTTTGTGGCATGTTAAGCAGGTCAAACTTTCCAACATATTTTTACCTATGATGGCATCTGCCATTATAAGGTGCCCTCTATTGGCTTCCGATAAATCTACTCCTGTCAAATAATCGCTTGAAATAATCGCTGAAGTTAAATCCGAACCAGCAGAAGGATCATCAGGGTCATTAACTGAAATGGCATATTGGACATTTTTATTGGGAAAATAAAATGTTTGATTCCCTTCTATTTGTATAGCCACCTCAGGAGCAATATTTCCGGCATAAACTGATAAAGGTGCACTCTGAGTGTTAAGACCAGAGGGGTCACTTACAGAAACAGATATTTCATATTCTCCAATTTCTTCCAACGAATAGTTAAGCGTAGGTTCATCAGTGGTTAACGTTATCTCTGGACCAATATGCCATTGGTAGGTTAGCGGATCCATTTCAGGGTCAGTGGCACTCGCCTTCAGTTGAATGGCTAAAGGAATGGCACCGGAAGTTCGATCTACTTCTATAGATTCGATGACAGGTACTCTATTACCTGGATTAAAGTCTATTCTAAACAAACCTGCATCTGCATTTTTACTAAACCATCCCCTCCCGTATTCCAATAAATAAAACTTACCATCAGGGCCAACTTCAAAATCCATTAAGGCATTAAAAGTGGTATTGGGCATAAAAGGTTCCATCTTATCAAAATCTCCATTTTCTTGCATGGTAATAATCTTGATCCATCCTCTAATCCAATCATAAATAAATAATTTACCATCAAAATATGAAGGGTATGGAGAGGTCTCTGGATATAAATCAGAATAATAGACGGGGCCAGCCATAGCATTTCTACCCCCTGTTCCCACTTGAGGAAATTCTGGAGATTCATCGTATGGATACCAGATAAATGCCGGTTGAGCAGGGGGGAGTTCGGTTATGCCTGTGTTGTTTTCAGAGGTGTTAACAGGACGTGCTGAATCAAAAGCATCTCCACTTTTACCAGTTGCATAATCGTATTCTTTATAGGCGTAGTTGTTTCCTATATGATAGGGCCATCCGAAATTCCCAGCTTTCCTGGCCTGATTGACCTCATCATAACCTCTTGGTCCTCGTTGATCAAAATTATTGTTGGCAGCATCAGGGCCAACTTCCCCCCAATATAAAAAGCCAGTTTTCTGATCTATTGATATTCTATAGGGGTTTCGATTCCCTTGAACGTAGATTTCTGGTCGGGTCTTTGGTGTACCTTCTTCATATAAATTTCCCGGAGGGATACTATAAGACCCATCCTCGTTTACCTTTATTCGCAAGATTTTTCCTCGGAGATCATTAGAATTGCCCGATGTCCTTCTCGCGTCATACTGCCTGAATCCCTCTCTATCATCTAATGGAGCGAATCCCTCATTTTTATAAGTAGTGGGTTGATTAAATGGGGTGGAATTATCTCCAGTAGATAAGTATAGCAATCCGTCCTTATCAAAAGCTATGGAGCCACCAGTATGACAGCATATATTCCTTTGGGAATACAGTTCCAAAATTACTTTTTCAGACTCCATATCCCAAACTCCATTCTTGAAATTAAACCGACTCAACCGATTGATTTCTTCATCTCCAACTGGACTGTAGTAAACAAATACATGGTGATTAGAGGCGTAGTTTGGGTCTTTTTGAATACCCATCAAACCCTCTTCTGCATTGACCCCTTGAATGTCCGTTTTCCAATAAACATTCAATTTGGCTACTTCGGTCATTGCTTCTTCCTCTTGGTTATACCATAGAATCTCTCCTCTCCTTTGAGCAACCAGAATATCTAAATTAGGAAGAACAGTCATTTCCGTTGGCTCCGTAAATTCCCCAATAGAAAGGGTAATTTTTTCAAATCTATTTTCTTCCGGGACTCTCTGAGCAGTTACTTTTGAAAAATCAGGTTTTTTGTTTTGCCCTATTGCATATTGTATACCAGCAAGAAGGTGTTTTAAGAAAAGAGGTTCTGCATAAGCTTCGTCTGTGTGCCCTCCTCCTGTGTAGAAAGCTCTTCCTCCTTCGAAATCGTGATACCAAGCATGTGGATGGCTACCCATTGCACCTTCTCCTGGCTCATAAGAACTTTCATCTAGTTCTAAAAGTACCTGGACATTAGGGTTCAAAGATTTGTAGTTATACCATTCATCTGTTCGCTTCCACTCTTCTGGTAAAAAGGAAGTAGAGGAATTATTCTTATCTACCACCTTAATAGTTGCTTCCTGAATTCTGGGGTGACTTAAAAAATAACCACCTGCTAATCGATTATACCATCCCCATTCGTATTCGGTATCTGCAGCAGCATGTATCCCAACATACCCTCCTCCGGATTGAATGTAACGCTCAAAATCAGCTTCTTGAGCGGGATTCAGCACATCACCAGTGGTATTTAACCAAATGATAGCAGCATACTGCTTCAAGTTTTCCTCATTGAATTTATTAGCATCCTTAGTGGTGTCTACCTCAAATCCATTTTCTTCTCCCAATTTTTGAATGGCTGCAATTCCAGTAGGAATGGATTGGTGATAAAAGCCTTCCGTTTTACTAAAAACCAAAACCTTGGGAGTACTGCTTCTTTGACTGCAAGAAGCTATTAAAACAGATAGGGCAATAAATGCGAAAAATGTTAATTTCTTATTCATAGTTATTTAGTTTATCCCTTCGGGAAAAATTATTAACTGAAATATAGCATATTTATTTTAGCCTACTTTTATTTGGATACGACATTCTTTATTTTTGAGTAAAAACTGCCAAAGCCATGATTCAACGAATATTATTTTTAGCTATCGGCGTAATATTAGGAGTACCATCCCAAGCTCAAATATTAGGAAAATTACGCAGACAAATTAGTAGAGATTTAAATAATAAAATGGAACAACTGATTGTGGATAAAGCCAGTGACATCATTGTTTCTGCGGTGATGCGTCCCGTAGAAAAGGCATTTGATGATCTGGTTAGAGAAGCTTACCAGGCAGATAGTGCCAAATATGCCAACGACCCACAATATGCTGATAGCCTTCGTTATCAACGATTTGAGAACTATGTGGCTGCTTTGAATAGAGGAATAGAAAACGTGCCAGATAGCTATACTTTCGACCGTTCTATCACTTATGAATTTAAAGAAAATGCCAGCAAACGAGAGATGACCATGCATTTTTCCGATCAACAAAGCTATATGGCTTTTGAACAAAAGGATGGAGAAAAGGGCGCCAAAAGCTATATTGTTTTTGATTTCGATAGAAATATTAACGTCCTCTACAGTATAGACAAAAAAGGCGAGAAAAGTTTCCAAGCCATCCCTTCACTCATAGGCAATTCCGGGACTTTTTCGATTTCAGAAGAGGATAAAGAAAATATAAAAGAATTTTCCCAATGGTCAAAAACCGGTAAGACCAAAGAAATTATAGGCTTTAAATGTGACGAATATTTTTTC
>JBEAPR010000059.1:0-11457 GCA_041164265.1 Bacteroidota bacterium
TCTCCTCCTTAATTAAATAGTGCTGATCGTCGTATTCCTCTAAAACTGCAGTAGATTCAGTCCCTTCTGGTAATCCCCGCCAATCTTTCAATACTACAGGTTCCCATTTTTTGGATTTCACTGAGGCATAGGCAGCATCCATAATCGCATTGACCACATATCCGTCGTAAAAGGTCTCCTGTGGTTGAATACCTTTTTCATAAGCGGTAAACATATCATTAAACATGTGGTTATACCCCAAGTCTTGATTTTCATCCCCTACGGGAAAAATCCAACCAGAATCCGATTCCGCTTTCTCCGCAACATAGCCGGATTGACCAGGTGCGGTAAACATATCAAAGCCCGTTCGTAAGAAGTGGTTTAACCAAACTGTTCCATGAGTTCCCATTACCTCGTCTCTCAAATCCAATCCACCGCGGAATGCCCAGCTGACTTCAAATTGACCAATGGCTCCATTGGCGTATTTGACCAATCCAATGGCATGATCCTCTGCTTCAATCGGCTTAACTTGAGTATCTGCCCAGCACATCACCTCAATAGGCTTTTGCTCCTTTCCAATAAAACTTCTAGCTATTTCTATACAATGGCAGGCTAAATCCAAAATGGCCCCTCCTCCCGCTTGTTCTTTGTCCCAAAACCACTCACTGTGTGGACCAGGATGCGTCTCTCTAGATCGAGCCCATAAGACCTTTCCAACTGCCCCTTGCTGAATACTTTCAATCGTTCGCAAAGTCTTTGGAGTGTAAACCAAATCTTCCATATAACCGTGGAATACCCCAGCATCTTCAACCGCTTTGAGCATCTCATAAGCCTCCTCAGCATTCCGTCCAAGCGGCTTTGTACAAATAACCCCTTTTCCAGCTTTTGCAGCTTTAAGAATCACCTCTTTGTGCAAAAAATTCGGAAGTCCAACACAAACAATCTCCACTTCCGGGTGATTGATCGCTTCATCCAAGCTAGTAGTCCATTCGGGGATGTGATTGCGCTCCGCAAAATCTTTCACTTTGTCTTCGCTTCGCGAGGCAGCAATAATGACTTTGTCCTTACTTCGCTGCCCTTGAATGGCCGAACAATAAAAATCAGAAATGAAACCCGAACCGAGCATGGCAATTTTTCGCATATCCAATAAAAATTTTTCGTTTTCGATTAATTGTTTTAAAATAGTAAATAATTATATCAATTACACCAATTATTATTGCGTAAAATAAGGAAATATGAAAAATAGACGGGAATTTATCCGAAAATTTGCCGTAGGAGGTTTGGCTTTGGCTACTGCAAATAAAGTAGCTATCGGAAAGGAAGTTTACGAATTGAATTCCAATCTATTACCTCATCGGTCTTTTACAGCCAATGATCAAATTAATTTAGCTTTGATTGGAGTAGGTATTCAAGGCTTTTCCAATGCGCGGGCTGCCGTCCAAGTACCGGGTATCAAAATAGTAGCTGCTTGTGATTTGTATTCAGGTCGCCTAATCAGGGCACAAGAGCTATATGGTAAGGAAGTAAAAGTTACCAAGGATTATCGGGAAATTCTCCAAATGGAAGAGGTAGATGCCGTGTGTATTTCCACCACCGATCACTGGCATGACCATATCACTATTGCCGCTTTAAAAGCAGGTAAAGCGGTGTATTGTGAAAAACCAATGGTACACCAATTGGAAGAGGGATTGGCAGTGGTGGAAGCAGAAAAAAAATACGGTCTGCCCCTTCAGGTTGGAAGTCAAAGGGTAAGCTCTATCCTAACGGAAAAAGCAGCAGAACTCTTTGCTCAAGGTTTGATTGGAGAATTGAATCTGGTAGAAATTAGTGCGGATAGAGCCAGCTCGGGAGGCGCTTGGCAATATTCTATTCCTACCGATGCAGGACCTGATACGGTAGATTGGGAGCGTTATATTGGCGATGCGCCCAAAGTCCCCTACGATTCTAACCGCTTCTTTCGCTGGAGAAACTACCAAGATTATGGAACGGGGATTGCAGGGGATTTATTTGTTCATTCTTTCTCTTCCTTACATGCTATTACTGGCAGTATGGGACCTGAACGAATTTTTGGGACAGGTGGTTTGAGATTTTGGAAAGACGGAAGGGATGTGCCGGATATTACCCTGGGATTATACGATTATCCCGCAACAGAAAAGCACCCCGCTTTCAATGTACAGATGCGAGTTAGTTTTGTCGATGGCTCTAGAAGTCCATCCGTGATGAGATTAGTTGGAACCGAAGGGGTCATAGATCTTAAAAACTCAAGTGTCATTTTGAAGCGCTCTAAGGTAAGCACTCAACCGACTTACGGAGGCTGGGATTCATTTGATACTTTTTCAGCAGCACAGCAAAAAGACTTCGAACGCTGGTTTGCCACCCAAAATGGTACCCCTAGGGCAACTGTTCAAGAACCTGAAGAAATTACCTACACCTCACCAAAAGGGTATTCGAATCATGTAGACCATTGGGCCTATTTTGCTGACAGCATAAGAAATGGAACGGCTTTGCTCGAAGACAGTGCATTTGGACTTAGAGCAGCAGGACCTTCATTAGCTACCAATGACAGTTTATTTGAAAAGAAAATCATACACTGGGATCCTATTGGAATGAAGAAGATCTAAGTTTTACCTTCCAAAATCGTCTTGTACTCTGACTATGTCCTCCTCATTAGATGGGGCACTAGGATCGGTATGTATCCAAATTTCAGCTAGAACTGCAGGTTCTTTTAACCCAATCAATCGATGTCTTTCTCCTTGTGCCAATCGGATTTGATCCCCTGCAGAAAGCTTTTCAATCGGTCCTTCTACATCCGTTTGAGAACGACAGATTCCTACCTCGCCTTCTAATACCTGCCAGATTTCTGCCCGACGGTGATGGTATTGCCAGGAAAGTCTTTTCTCCGGTTGAACGATCAATATTTTTGGACTTAATTGACCTCCGATCTTTATTTTTTCAGCCTCTACCCCATAGAAATATTGCTCGGCAAACCTTCCTGCGTCTTCCTCCTTGAGTAACAAAAACCCACCCCAAGGACGACTATCATCTTGTCCGACAATAGTATATCCTTCAGCATGCAGTTGGTTTATATATTGATCAAATAAAACTTTCATTAGTTTGATTTTTATTGGGCATCTAAGGTCACCATAATTTTATATCGTTGATCTTTTCTGATCACTTCAATCTCTACTTCTGTACCCGGTTGATATTTTTCTAAAGCGAGAAACAAATCATCATTGGAGGCTATTTTTTGCCCTTGAAAGCCTACTATCAAATCGCCCCATACAATTTCTCCATAATAATTTCTTCGGGTGGGTTCAATCCCAGCTTTTTGAGCTCCACTACCTGGAGTCACATCAATCACTAAGGCTCCTTCTACTGGCAGGACATCTCCTTCTACTAATCTTTTAGTTATTTGAGTACGGGCTAATTCAACTCCCAAAACAGGTCGCATAATTTTACCGTGAATCATCAATTCTGGTATCACCCATTTCACTACCTCTACTGGTATACTGAAACCTATTCCAGCAGAAGCACCTGATGGACTGTATATAGCAGTATTTACACCTATGAGCCGTCCAGACGAATTCAGCAATGGACCTCCAGAATTACCTGGATTAATCGCAGCATCTGTTTGAATCGCATCCCTAATAGGAATTCCCGCGACAGATTCAATTTCCCTACCTAATGCGCTGACTATTCCTGTAGTTAAAGTTTGGTCCAAACCAAAAGGATTTCCAATAGCATAGACATTTTGGCCCACTCGGAGATTATTGGACTGTCCTAAAGGAATAGGTTTGAGACGATCGGTTTCCGCTTCAATTTTCAACAAAGCCAAATCCTTTTCAGGAGCAGAACCAATTAATTTAGCCGACCAGGTACTTTGGTCACTAAGAGTTACTTGCGCTCTATCCGCTCCTTGAATGACATGGTAGTTGGTAACAATATGGCCATCGCGATCCCAAACAAATCCCGAGCCAGTTCCTCTTTTGATTTCTGAAATATCACGGGTCCACAGATCCATTCTTACATTGGAAGTGGTAATATAACAAACGGAGGGGGCTGCATTTTCAAAAAGGCGAATAGTGGACCACTCACTTTCTAATAAATCTAATGGTGGTCTAATTATTCCCATCGAATCCTCAACATTACCAGGACTTATGGGCTCCTTAATAGAAGTATTATCACTCCAAGAAGTTCCAATAACAAAACCTAATAGCATTAAAGAAACTCCTGCTATAACCCCTAAGGAGAGACTTCTGTTCTTTTCCATATATATTGAGATTAGGTTTTCCTTTTCTTTTTCTTAGCTGCTGGAAATAAAACGTTATTTAGTATCAAACGATATCCCGGTGAATTGGGATGAAGATTAAGATCTGTCTCTGGATCATCTACATAATGACGGTAATCCTCAGGATCATGACCTCCATAGAAGGTCCATTGACCTTCACCAAAAGTCCCATGTATATACCTCGCCTCATTAGCAGGTTTATTTTCACCCAAAACCAGAACGCCTGATTTAATATGTTCATTCCGATAAGCCGTGGTCTGTCCCATGAATCCTTTCACGGTTCGGGTATGATTTTGAGTCAACATCGTAGGGACTGGATCCCATTTGGCAGAAAAATCAAATAAAGAGAAATAATCTTGTTCGGGTTGGACATTTCGCCCCCTATTGTGGTCAATGCTAGAGAATTCATATTCTAGAGGATTCCTAGATAAGGCAAAATTGTCAAAGGCAAACGTTTTACTAAAGTCAAGTTTCCTAAACGAGTTTGGCTCTGCCGGATCTCCATCGTAAATACTTTCACAAATATCTAAACCCTCAGCAGCAAGGGCGATATCATAAGTATCGGTCGCCGAACACATGGCAAACATAAAACCACCGCCTCCCGTGAATTCCCTGATTTTTTTGACTACCGCTAATTTGAGTTGTGAGACCTTTTCAAATCCATTGATACGAGCCAATTCCTCCATTTTCATGACATTGGTTCTGTACCAAGGGGTGTTGCTGTACATTCGGTAGAATTTACCATATTGACCTGTAAAATCTTCATGGTGTAAATGAAGCCAATCGTAAAGTGCCAATTCATTATTAAGCACCTCTGTATCGTAAACGGTAACATAAGGTATTTCTGCATAGGTCAATACCATAGTTACTGCATCGTCCCAAGGCTGAATTTTCTCTCCTTTTGCGTTAAATTCTGGTGTATAAACTGCTATTTTAGGAGCCGCCTCCAACTTAATGGCATCCATATTGCTTTCATAATCCGCAATTTCATTTAATATAGCATTAAACTCTCCATCTGGAATCACTTTATAGCTTACATCTCTGGTTTTACATTCTTTCTCAAAAACTGGATTATATGGAAAAGCAAAACTACCTCCCCTATAATTCAGTAGCCAATAAGCCTCAATTTCATTGCTTAATACCCAATAGGTAATTCCATAAGCCTTGAGGTGATTAGATTGTTCCCCCTCCCCCATAGGCAATAGTATATAGGCTGCCTGTATGGGGTTTAAGTAGTATATAAGGCTCAAAAAAAAGAAAAAACTTCGCATAGATTGTAAATTTCTTAAACGAAAGTAAATATTTAAAACATATTTGAATTTAGTTGGGTTGTTGAATTAAGTGGTATTTTGCGCAAATAAGAACAATGTATGCAACAATTGACTTTTGAATATCCTGCTTACTTTATTCTTTTGGCGGGGATTACCTCCTTAGTATTATCGGGAGTTTTATATTGGAGAACGGACGTTTTTAACGACAGTCCAAAATTCCTCAAATTTATATTGGGGACCTTGCGATTTTTTACTTTTTTTTTCATCATTGTCCTACTTATAGGTCCGATACTTCAAACTACTGAGGAATCGATAGAAAAACCCATTTTAGCAGTTTTACAAGACGCTTCTACCTCTATTATTGACTTTACTGATTCCTCTGAACTAGTAAATTATAGGGATGAAATGGATCAAATCAAGGAACGCCTATCTGATAAATTTGACGTACAACCGTTTTCATTTGGTGAAGCTTTGACCTTAGGACATGAATGGAATTTTGATGCTACTAGCTCAAATTTATCAGAAGGTCTCCAGGAAATTTACGATCGCTATGATAACCGAAATTTAGGGGCCATCATTCTTGCTTCCGATGGGATTTATAATCAAGGAAATAGTCCGTTGTATTTGCAGCAATTAAAAGAAATTCCCATACACACCATTAATTTAGGAGATACTTCAGCCAATCAAGACTTAGCCATAAAAAACATATTGTCTAATGACATTGCATTACTTGGAGATGAATTCTATTTGCAAATTGATATAGAAGCTACCTTTCTGGAAGGAAGCTCGTCTAAATTAATTGTAAATAAATGGGAAAGAGGCAAAGAAATAAAGGTTTTTGACCAAACCATTGATATCGATGCAGATGATTTTTTTGAAACTGAAAAGGTGCTTATTACGGCAAATACAACAGGGATGCAACGCTATATTGTAGAATTGCAACCCATCGCAGGGGAAAAAAATACAGCCAATAATCGCAGAGAAGTTTTTGTAGATATAATTGATAGCCGAAAAAAAATAATGGTCCTTGCTGCGGCACCCCATCCTGATTTGACCGCTATCAAACAATCTATTTTACAAAACGAAAATTATGAATTAGAGATTCATTTTCCGCCGACCATTGAAGATATCAATTGGGAGCCAGTTGATTTATTAATCCTTCATCAACTGCCCTCTATTGAGCATTCACCTCGCAATATTTCTAATATTATCATTGAAAATCAATTGCCAGTTCTTTACATTATAGGGGCGGCAACTGACCTCAATGCTTTCAACCAACAACAAAAAGTTCTGAATATTCAGAGTGGCATAACAGGGCAAAATGAAGTGCTGGCATTATTGAACTCCTCCTTTAATTTGTTTACACTTGAAGACGGTTGGGATAACATTATTCCCTCATTCCCACCTTTAAAAACTCCATTTGCCAATTTTGAAATTTCACCAAATGCTCAAATTTGGTGGTATCAAATGATTGGAAAAGTAGAAACCAAATATCCTTTAATGGTATTTCAAGAACAGGATGCCACCAAAACAGGCGTTTTATTAGGTGAGGGTTTATGGAAATGGCGACTTAGTGATTATCTAAACAATCAAGCACATAATAATTTTGATGGAGTACTAGCAAAAATGATCCAATATTTGAGTGTCATTGAAGACAAAAGGCGCCTTCAAGTTAGTTTACCGAACCGCATAATGGATGAGAATCAGCCAGTTTTATTGGAGGCTATACTTTACAATAAAAGTTTTGAACCCATCAATACGGCAGATGTTTTCCTGACTTTAATGAACCAAGAAGGCAAGGCATTTGAATTTTTATTTACCCCAACTAATCCCAATTACTACCAATTAAATGCGGGGATTTTACCCTCTGGGGATTACTCCTATTCTGCTCAAAGCACTATTGGAGGAGAAACTTTAGTTGCTGAGGGGCAATTTTCAATTCAAACAATAGCTATAGAAAATTACAATTCCCAAGCCAATACAGGTTTAATGAAAACGATTAGCAATCAATCAGGAGGAAAAAACTATACGACAAAACAACTTAAAGAATTGGAAGAAGAACTAAACAATAGTAGTGAATACCTTTCAGTAATTTATGAAAATAGAAAGACGGTATCAGCTATTCATTTGAAATGGCTGTTCTTTTTGACCGTTGGTTTCCTGACGTTAGAGTGGTTTTTAAGAAGATATTTTGGGAGTTATTGATAGCTCCCAAAACTACTTTTTACCATTCCATATTATCATCTGATTTAGCTTCACCCTCCTCGCCTTCTTCTCTCATTCTGGCTTCATACTCCTCATTTCTTCGGGTAAATTCATCGTAGTCGTAATCTGGCATTAAGTCCTTTTTTACTACGTCAATGGCCTCATTAAGACCTTCCAAGAATCGGTTAAAATCTTCCTTATAAAGAAAAATTTTATGTCTTTCATACCCTTCGTCGTTGAATTTTCTCGTGCTTTCTGTCAAAGTCAAGTAATAATCCTCTCCTTTAGTTTTTCGCACATCAAAAAAGTAAGTTCTTCTTTTTCCTGCTCTTACTTTTTTTGAAAAAACACTTTCAAACTTTCCTGAATTTCGATCGTTGTCCACTATTCCTGTTTTTTAATTAGTGATTGTTTTTAGCATTTGATTTTACAAATGTAAATATTTGCTAAAAAATTTTAAAAAAAGTTTATCGTTCCCTTTCTTGCTCCTTTAGTTGTTGTTCGAAAAGGTCATAGTAATATCCCTTTAACTCAAGTAAATCCTCATGTTTACCTTGTTCGACCATTTTTCCATTATCCAAAACAATAATTTTATCAAAATCCAATAAAGAATAAATACGATGGGTAATTATAATGGCAGTTTTATTTGTCAATTCTTTTTCAAAATAGCCCAGAATTTCCTTTTCCGTTTTGGTATCTACAGCTGAAAGACAATCGTCGAGAATTAGTAAATCAGGTTTCTTTATTAATGCTCTAGCAATGGAAATTCGCTGCTTTTGGCCTCCGCTTAGGGTGACTCCTCTTTCCCCAACCGGAGTATCAAAACCTTCTGGAAAATCCATAATATCATCATATACCGAGGCACTCTTAGCCGTTGATTCAATCAGTGGTCTGGAAACTGCTTCCTGACAACCAAATGCGATATTTTCAGCTATGGTATCGGAAAACAAAAACATATCCTGAGGGACGTATCCAATTTTTCTTCTCAATTGATGCAGATTAATGTCTTGTATATTTTGCCCATCAATTAAAATTTGACCTGTACTAACATCATACATCCTCACCAATAAATCTGCAATGGTTGATTTTCCGGATCCAGTTCTTCCAATAATAGCAAGTTTTGCTCCAGGTCTAAGGTGAAAATCAATATTTTCTAAAGCTTTAATACCTGTATCGGGATAGGTGAAACTGACATTTTCAAATCTTATATCTCCATTTAATGTGGTCAATTTCCCTCCAGGGTTCTGAACTGTAGGTTCGGTATTTAAAAATTCATTCAATCTCTTTTGACTAGCTGCTGCTTGTTGAATAATGGAGGCAATCCAACCGATAGCCGTAACCGGCCATGTAAGCATATTGACATAAATAACAAATTCCGCTATATTACCGGGAGTTAGCGTTCCTTTGACCACCTGCAGTCCGCCGATATAGACAGTAAGAATAGTGCTCGTCCCTATCAATAACAACATCAATGGAAAAAACAAAGCGTTGATTTTGGCAAGTCCCATAGCTTCATCCTTATATTCCACGCTTTTTTTGGCAAAATACTTGCCCATTGGAATTTCCTGCACATAGGACTTGACCACTCTAATTCCAGAATATACCTCTTGTGCCACACTGTTCAGTCCTGCTAATCGCTTTTGTATGGCTTCACTCTTGATATTGATTAAATTACTCACATAATAGATAGAAATAGATAAGAAAGGTAAAGGCGCTAAAGCGTACAAAGTTAAGGTGGGGCTAACACTTATCATGGCATAGATAACTAATACGAATAAGGTAGATAAATTAATCCCATATAAGATAGCTGGTCCCAGGTACATCCTAACTTTAGAGACATCCTCCGTAATCCTTGCCATTAAATCACCCGTTTTATTTCTCTTAAAAAAGGCCAAATCCAAAACTTGATAATGATCGAAAATTTCCTTGCGCAAATCATACTCAATTAATCGAGACATCACAATGATAGTTTGACGCATGAAATACATGAAAACACCCATCAATAATGCCAACAATAACACCAATACTCCAAAAAACAAAAGGGTGTTACCAATATGCTTAAATAAGTCATTTTGTAAAGAAGAGCCATCGAAAATTTTATACAAGGCGATATTATCTATAACCAAATCCATGGCCTCTCGAATCATTTGAGGCATCAAAACCCTAAAGTAATTGGAAGCGGAAACAAACAATAATCCCAACAGAAAATGCCATTTGTATTTGAAGAAAAATTTATTGAGATAGGCTAAATATTTCACTTTACTTCCTTTTTTAGTGTGGATATAATTCCTTTTGAACAAATGGAATTAAGGCAAGTTGCAATGGTTGCAGGTATAATGCTTTTCGAGATACCACTCCATTTGTGAGCATTCCTACAGCTCCCCCTTTGTGCTTGATCATTGATTCTTTGAAAATTTTATCCATCAAAGGTCCTAATTCCACCCCATTTTGAAGTTTTTCAGTCATGGGTTTGGACAAACTAAAACTAGCAGAACGACTGATGCTTTCTTGTTCATTATCAGCAATGACCATCCATCCGAAAGCTTCATATATACCTGAATCCATAAGTTGAACCCCACCCTCGACTCCTACCCAAAAATCTGCTTGATCTACCTCTTGCTTAATAGCTGCTACCCGATTTCTAGCGCCAATTAAAGTCTCCTCATCTGTCAAGGGTTGATCAGAGACTCCCGATGGCACCCCAATACCATAAAATTCAAATTTTTGGGGCCAATAACTGTCAAATGCAGCTTTTACTGCTTCTATTTTTACCGGGTTAGTAGAAGCTACCACCACTTTACTCTTCATAAAATCCTTCTTTTCTAAGCTTGAAAACAAAATTAAAATTTCTCATGGAAGTAGAAAGCTCAGCTGAAGAATCTGAAAGTTGGTTGATTTGATATTTGATTGGATCAATTCGCGGACCTTTTTGAATAATTTCCATAGGACTTACGGTATAAAAATACATCTCCTCTGTGCCCAATAAATTAGTTTCCATGGTGCCTTCTTCTCTAAATATAAAATACAAGGAAGCCAATGATTCCGTTACCCGATTGTTTCTTTGCGCTTCCGTTAATGTCCACCTACCTGTAATCATTTGTTGTATCTTTTCCTCTTCGGATTCACAACTCATAATTAATAAGGCAACCGTTAATACATACCATTGGGGTTTCAAAACTTCTATTTTTTGTCCTTATTACAAAATAGAACAAATCTCGACAAAAAAAGAAAAGGGGAAGCCTCAATTAAGAGACTCCCCCTAGATATTATTTAACTAATTCTTAGAATTTGAATTTCAAACCTGTATTCCAGGTTCTTCCGAATCCAAAAATTCCTAAGTTGTCGTAGAACTCATTTCTTGGGGTACTAGGATCATCTACAATAGATGTATTCATTTCAGAAACATAAATTTCATCTAATACATTATTGATATTCAATCTCCAGGTAACATCCAAACCACCCACCTCAAAGTTGTAACTCAATCCAGCATCTACTAATCCGTAAGTAGGTAACTTAGCCACTTGATCCCGATTAGGGTCTTGGAAAGTAGCGTCTTGGATATTATAATTGGCATACAAATTACCGGCGAAGAAATAATCAGCATAGATACGTAGACCAGTAGCCAATCTATAACCTCCACCAATAGCAAAAGTTGTCTGAGCTGCATCACCAACTTTTAATCCATCACCATAAATGGTCAATGCGCCTTCTGGT
>JBEAPR010000060.1:0-17354 GCA_041164265.1 Bacteroidota bacterium
GATACTAGATTGGCTAACAACACGAGCTGGAGATTTGTACCTGCTGAATACAGCTTCCCAGTAGCGAGCAACCCATGGGCTGCTGCGTTCCCAGAAGTATTGAACATCAATGACTTTGACGGAAGTGCTAATGGAGACTTTGTAGCGATCAAGGTAGGTGACGTTAACAACTCTGCGTTGATTGATGTACAGCCAAGAAGCAATGCTAGCTTTGCGTTGAATGTAGAAGATAGGAACGTTAAGGCGGGTAATGAATACACAGTAAGCTTTAAAGCGACTGCAGCTGACGTAGAAGGCTTCCAGGTAGCGTTAAGCTACAGCGGATTGGAGTTAGTTGACATCGTAGAAGGAGTAGCTACAGCTGACAACTTCGGTACTAAGTTTACCGGCGAAGGAGTATTATTGACTTCTTGGAACGGAACTGCTGCTGAAGGCGAGCTATTCAGCTTAGTATTCAGAGCGACACAAGATGTGGTATTGAGCGAAGCGTTGAGTGTAAGTACTAGACACTTGAATGCAGAGGCTTACAACACAGCTGGTGAGGCTATGAATGTAGCGATCAACTTCAACAGTGGAGCAGTAGCGGAAGCGAGCTTTGAATTGAAGCAAAACATGCCTAACCCATTCAAGGGAGAGACGGTTATTGGCTTCAACCTAGCAGAAGCAAGCAATGCGACTTTGACCATCAATGATGTAACAGGTAGAGTATTGAAAGTAGTAAGAGGAGACTTTGCTAAAGGTGGTAACCAAGTTAGCATAGACAGCAAGGAATTACCAGCTGCTGGAGTACTATACTACACATTGACTGCAGGTGAATATACAGCTACTAAGAAGATGATAATATTGGAATAGAGGGTTAATTAATGAATTTAAAGGGTCCTATGGAATTATCTGTAGGACCCTTTCTTATTTTTAATGAAAACTCACCTGCAAAAACACTCAAATAAGGATAAATGGTTCAAAATTATTCGTTTGAATTTCTTTCACTTGTAAATTTTAGTAAAATCATAAATCAATTGAAACAGTCGGGATTAATATCTATTGATTTATTAAGTATTAAATAACTCCTTTTTAGGATTAAGGCTTAAATTTGTAGACGAAAGGGAATAATCTGTATCAGCCCTGTTTAAATTAAGCCTGCATTTACATAGGTAAATTTAAAATATTGAAAATGAGAGCAATTTTTATCTCTATTTTAATTACCGTTCACACCTTTTTTAATCTTTCTGGTCAAAATGTAGAAAGTCCTTTAAAAGGAACTCTAGATGGTAGGAGAATTTTGGAAATTTCCAATAGAGCTTTGGACTTAAGTCAGAAAAATGATTCCTCTTATGTTCAATATTTTTCTAAGGCCCTTCATATAGCGGATTCTTTAAATAATGATCTTTATCGTTCCATTATTTTTCTTCACCTCGGTCAGGCTCATAAGTATAATAATGATAACATTAAAGCTGCTGAGTTTTTTGAAAAATCCATAAAGTTATCTGCAGATATTCAACAAAATGAGGTTCAAACAGAGGCTTATATTGCTTTGGCTGAGATTTTATCTTCTGCACTTAATTATGATTCGGCCTATTCTTTACTCCAAAGGGCTTTAGCTATTGCTGAAAGCTATCAATTGTCCACTGTTTACAGTAAAATTGGAGACAATTTTAATTCGAGAGGTCAAAATCCTGAGGCTGTAGAAATGTATACTCAAGCAGTAAGTCTTTTACTGGAGTCAGACGATTCATTAAGACTTGCTTCAGTTTACAACAGCATTGGAGTTGTTTTTATACATAGTGACCAAGAGGTAAAAGCTGTTGATTATTTTGAGAAGTCTTTGAATTACACAAAGTCGAATGATTTTCAACAATTATTAGCTACTTATGGGAATTTGGGAATAGCTTATAAGAACTTGGATTCTTTCGATTTAGCTGAGGAGTTTTATAATAAATGTATTTCCACCGCGAGGAAGATTGGTAATGAAATAGAACTCGCTAGGAATTATTATAATCTCGGAATTCTAAAAGCAATTCAGAAAAAATATTCAACTGCAGTAACATATTATGATAGTACAGAATATTATTGTCGAAAGAATAATATTGAATATGGATTGATGATACTAGAAATAAGTAGGAGTAGTCTGTTTCGACGAATGGGAGAGGCTCAACGTGCAATCCAGTTAGGTAACTCAGCTTTGCGGAAATTGGCGAATCATAATCTGCCTTACGAAACTTCAGAATTGATGGAGGTTCTATATAAAGCCAATAAGGATTTGGGAAATGCTCAGGAAGCACTTTTGTATCATGAAAAATTTGTAACACTGAAAGACAGTTTATCGGATATAAAATCCCTGGAAATTATAAAAAAATATGAAGATTTATATGAAAAGGAAAAAAGTGCTAAGCAGATTTCTGAATTAGAAATTAAATTTCTCAAAGAGCAGGCCCAAAAACAATCAACTATTTATATGCTCATAGGAGTTGTATTATTATTGACGATTTTGGGTATTCTTTTTTATTCTACTAAAAGGAATGCTAAAATTTATGCCCTCATGGAAAGGGAGAAATTTGATCATCTAAAGGAAAAAATGAATGATAAGAGTAAGGAAGCTACTAGTAAAGCCCTGTTAATTGCACATTTAAATGAAAATTTGGAAAATATTAGGATGAAGATTCGAGAAACTTTACCCAATCCTAATAATACATTGGATGCGCTTCTAAGGGATATTTTGAAAATGATTCAAAGGGTTAAATCCAACAATGCATGGGATGAATTTGAAGAAAATCTAAGCCAAGTAAATGAAGAGTTATATAAAAAATTAATATCTATTGCTCCTGATTTGACTCCCACCGAATTAAAAATATGCGGCATGATTGCTCAAAATTTAAGTTCTAAAGATATCGCAATACTAATCAATCGAAGTAAACAAACTATTGACAATATCCGCTATACGTTGCGCAAAAAACTGAATTTGGAACAAGAGGCCAATCTAACAGCTTTCATCATTTCTCTATAAAATTAATGATGGCTATTAGATTAGTTTATTGTTTCAATAGAGACAAATATTTAAAAATTAGGAAGCTATTTAAAAGCTGGAAATAATGAGTTTATTTAATAGATTGAAATCAATAGAATTTCTTCATTTCGTATGATTACAAGAAAAATAGCTAACTCTTGAAGTTGATAATTTATCATCCCAGGGTACCGGTTCCCTTAAGTGAATTTAAATTTTTAAATTCAGATAGGTATTTCCTTAATCAATTAGACTTAAATGATCCTATAAGTTTGTAACTTTTCCCGAAAGGGATCATCATGAAGGGCACCAAGTGCTATTTATACTGGGTTATAGTTGTAATAATGATGGGGTGTTCGGCAAACTCCAGAGATTACCTCACCATTGCAGCTGCTGCAAACATGCAATTTGCCTTGGAGGAAATAGTTGAGAAATTTGAGCGGCAAACAAGTATTAAGACCCAATTGACTACCAGTTCTTCTGGTAAATTAACGGCCCAGATCAGAGAGGGGGCGCCTTATGATATTTTTGTATCTGCAGATATGAAATATCCGATGGAAATTAACAGGTTGGGATTGGCGCTATCACCCCCTAAAGTATATGCGAGAGGTCAGTTGGCGCTGTGGTCTATTCAAAATGATTGGAAAGTAGACCTAGCTGAACTGTCTGATTCAAAGATTAATCATATTGCCATTGCTAATCCAAAGACCGCCCCTTATGGGTTAGCTGCTATTCAAACTTTGGAACGATTGCAGATTTTAAAGAAAATTCAAAATAAATTGGTATTTGGAGAGAGTGTTTCCCAAACCAATCAATTTATTGTAACTGGATCAGTAGAAGCTGGGTTGACTGCTCTTTCTGTGCTGAAATCTCCTCAGATGAAAGCCCAACAGAATTGGATAAAAGTGGATACTGCGCTATACGACCCTATCTTGCAAGGGGTAATCATTATTAATACCACTCCCATGCTGTCAGAGGCCAAGGCTTTTTATGAATTTTTATTTACGCCTTCGGCAAAAAATATTCTTCATAAATATGGATATATCACCCCATGACTTCAACAAATGTATATCATCTATTAAATGGTGATGCGCTCAAAGCACAGATGGCTGATTCTCCAATAGAAGGTGCTGTTATAGTGGTAAGAGAATGCTTAATGGACGGACCATTAGATGGAAATTTCCCTGTAGAGTTTTATCAAAAAAGGGCAGCTTTCATAGCGAATGATATTGGAGATATAAAGGAGGACCAATATTTTCAATGGACAGTAGCGGAACTGGATAAAATTAAAAAGATTCCTTCCAATAAAAATTCTATGATTTGCTTGTGGTTTGAGGACGATCTTTTTTGCCAGGTGAATATGTGGTTTGCCCTCCATTTGTTAGCATTAGAAGGATGGGCAGGTCAAATTTATTGGGTAAGACCTTTAAAGTCCAGTCGATATTCATTTGGTCACTTACATCCTAAGGAATTAAGTCAATGTTATGCTGAAAGGGAAAGGATTACTTCGGAGGACATATCCTTATTTGACCAGTTATGGAAAGGGTATATTGAAGGGAATATTTCGATAATGGTAAAGATGGGAGATACTTTATCTAAACGATTCCCTGCAATACGTGCAGCTGTCCAATTGCATATTGACCGAATACCTAATGGGGATAATCCTGGACGACCCATTCAGGTGTTAAAGGAAATTATGGAAAGAGAGGGGAAAGGTGATTTTGGAAAAATTTTTCGCCAATTTAACGAGCAATTACCAGAGTATGGATTTGGAGATCTACAAGTTAGGAGCATGCTGAAAAATCTGTAAAAAAAGGTGTTCTATATTTTTACAGGTAGGCTTTGGAGGTAATAGTGAAGCGAGTTTGATCTCCTGAAGATTTTAGTAAAAGGGAATATAAATCAAAAATTTTAATGAAATTGACGAGTGAAAAACATGCAGCAGATCATCATTAGGGAAGGAAGTATTAAGATAGGAGAGTAAATAAAAGAAATTTAAATAATAGAAAAAAACTCTTTATAAATGGACGGCAACAAACAAGACGAGCGGATTGCTAAAATGATTTTTGGTTCGGTTTACCCTCACTATGTAGCCAAAATAGAAAAAAAAGGAAGGACCAAAGAAGAGTTGCATCAGGTTATGAGATGGTTAACAGGTATGGATGATAGACAACTAGAACAGGCGATTGCTGACCGGATCACTTTTGAAGAATTTTTTGCCATCGCTCAATTGCCTTCTGGTGCTTCAGAGATTAAGGGCGTGATCTGTGGGATTAGAGTTGAGGATATAGAAAACCCATTAACTCAGAAAGTTCGGTATTTGGATAAAGTCATAGATGAGTTAGCCAAGGGAAAGAAAATGGAAAAAATACTAAGAGGCTGCAATTTGTGAAAAAACGTAAAGCATTTCTTTTGCAATCAGATGGGCAGTTGCTTCGTATTGCTCACTAGCTTGAGGAGTCCCATCATAAACCTTTGGGTCTTGATACCTTATAGGGATCCTCAAAGCTGCTCCTGGTATAAAAGGACAATTTTTATCAGCTTCAGAACAGGTCATAATGGCTGCAAAATCTCGATTAGGGTTAATGGAATGATCGAATTTTTTGGAAAAAGCCTCAACAGGGGGATGTTGGTTGGAAAAATAGCATTGATATATAGGGTTATAACTCCCTTTTTGTTTGATCCTAAATCCTATTTCTTCTAAAGCTTTGACAGCTTGTTGATTAAATGCAGATGCTTCTGTACCCCCAGAAAAACACTTAACTTCAATTTGGTAGGAATGAGCAATGGCTTGTGCCAGTACTTGTGCAAGTTGACTTCTCCTTGAATTATGAGTACATATAAAATTCAGTTTGACGGGCAATTGTAATGACCGCTTATTTTGAATATAGGTCACTAAAGGAGCCAAAACCGTTTTTCTTTCCTCAGCAATTTCTTCCATTTGAAGCTGCTGAAAATGATGTAAAATGGCGGTAAACATATCGATGGATTAGCAACAAATAATTTAGGTGGTGGTGTTGGAATCTTTTTTGGGGGTTGTTAATAAGCAGAGATAGGTTTCTGAGCAAAGACGGTAATGCTAAAGATTCCAGTGTATCCATTTTCAAAAGCTTCCATTTCTTTTACCGATAGGTACTTACTCAAAATATCTTTTGGTATAACAATGGGTTTTTCTTTCTGAATCGTAATGTCTTGGAAACGAGCTTGTTTGATGAGATTCAAATAAGCATCTTTTTGGATGGCACCAGCTACGCACCCTGCATACATTTCAGCATCTGCTTGTAGTGCTGGTGGAAGGTCACCAACTAAAACGATATCTGAGATACTGAAGTGGCCACCGGGCTTTAAAACCCGAAAAATCTCCTTAATGACCTTTTCTTTGTTAGGAACTAAATTGAGTACGCAGTTGCTGACTACCACGTCAGCTACCTCATCGTTAACCGGCATATGGTCGATATCCCCTTCTCGGAATTCTACGTTATTGTATCCTAATTTTTCAGCATTTGCTCGTGCCCTTTGAATCATTGCTGGTGTAAAGTCTATTCCGATGACTTTTCCTTCTGCTCCAGTTTCATGGCGTGCGACGAAACAATCGTTACCCGCACCAGAGCCTAGGTCAATAACCGTGTCCCCTTTTTGGATGTTGGCAAACTGAGTGGGAAGACCACACCCTAGACCTAAATCTGCATCTTCTACATAGCCATGGGTCTCCGTATAATCATCCATCATGATATCGTAAACCTTATTAGCGGTGTCCGTCGAACCACAACAAGATCCTGCTTTTTCTACTCTGCCGTCTAGAGCGATTTTGCTGTATTTTTCGCGGACTATATTTTTTAAATCTTGTTCTGAATCCATAATAGATTTTAGGATAAGAAACAGTATTTGGGTTTAAAAAGTTACTTTGAGGTGGATTAAAAATGTAAAGCCATGAACCCAGGATTGAGTCAGGAAGCGGTTTTGGATCGGTTAAAGCAATTTGGTTATAATGAGTTACCTTCTGGGAATCAGAAATCTATCTATCATATTATCATAGAAGTTGTAAAAGAACCCATGTTTATACTGTTGTTAATTTGCGGCTCTTTGTATCTTCTTTTGGGAGAATATTCGGAAGGGGTGATTCTATTGTGTTGGGTTCTGGTGATTATATTCATTACTTTCTACCAACAGCGAAAAACGGAAAGGGCATTAGAGGCCTTACAACTGCTTTCTTCTCCTAGGGCTTTGGTCCGAAGAAATGGAAATACCTATAGAATTCCGGGCAGGGAGGTAGTTCCTGACGATACGGTGTTTTTAAATGAAGGGGATCGGGTACCTGCGGATGGGAAATTGGTGGAGGGAAAGTATATGGCAGTTGATGAATCTATTCTTACGGGGGAATCGCTTTCGGTTGAAAAGGATTTGAAAGGTAGACTGTACAGTGGTACTTTGGTTATTCGAGGTAGTGGCATTATGATTGTTGAGCAAACTGGTAGTCATACAGAATTTGGAAAAATTGGTAAATCTCTAAGCGAAATTGAGGAGCCAACCACTCGGTTACAGAAGGAGATGCGTGTGTTGGTGCGCAATTTATTTTTGGCGGGAATGGTATTGAGTTTACTAGTAGTTTTTTCCTTTTATTGGACCAGAGGAGGTTTGATTCCGTCATTGTTAAACGGCTTAGCTGCTGCTATGGCTATGCTGCCTGAGGAATTTCCCGTCGTATTTACTGTTTTTATGGCCATGGGGTCTTGGAGGCTATCCAAGAAAAATGTTTTGGCACGGCGACCTTCAGCTATAGAGACCTTAGGAGCAGCTACTGTATTATGCAGTGATAAGACTGGGACTATCACCCAGAATAAAATGGAAATAGTGGAGTTGATATGTCGCAATAAAGGATATACTAGAAAACAATTACAAGGTGATTGGGGTGAGGTTAAGGAGGTCATTGAAGTAGCGACTATGGCTTCTGATGCAAATCCTATAGATCCTATGGATCGAGCTATAAAGGAGTGTCAGAGCATGACGGGAAAGCCCTTATTTAATGGATCATTGGTGCGGGAATATCCTTTGACCAAAGAATTTATGGCCGTAACTAAAGTTTATCGAAATCATGAAGGGTTTCAAGTTTTTGCTAAAGGAGCTCCTGAATCCCTAATTCATCTGAGTAAAGAGGGGACTAAGAAGGCTGAGGAAATGCTGGCTCAAGTAGAAAAAATGGCCCTTCAGGGTCAGCGTGTTTTGGGAGTTGTTAGGGCCGATTGGAAGGAGGGTGAATTGCCAGATGATCCCAGAGCATTTAATTTTGAATTAGTTGGATTTATTGGATTTGAAGACCCTATTAGACCAGAAGTTCCAGAGGCTATAGAGGAGTGTGTTGAGGCGGGGATTAGGGTGGTCATGATTACGGGAGATTATCCCATTACTGCCCAAAATATTGCTGCTAAAGCTGGTTTGAAGGGAACGGGAAAAGTTTTAACTGGTGCAGATTTGAAGGGTATGAGTGAGGAAAAATTGGCTGATGAGATTGCGGAAGTCAATATTTTTGCGAGAATTGTTCCTGAGCAAAAACTTCAAATCATTAATGCTTTGAAAGCTCGTGGGGAGGTAGTAGCGATGACTGGAGATGGGGTAAATGATGCTCCAGCCCTTAAAGCGGCTGATATAGGAATTGCGATGGGAGGAAAGGGGACTGATGTAGCTAGGGAGGCCTCGTCCCTAGTGTTACTAAATGATAATTTTAGTTCTATTGTGGGGGCGATTCGATTGGGGCGAAGAATTTATGACAACCTTCAAAAAGCCATGGATTATATCCTTTCTATACACATTCCAATCATAGGATTGACCTTATTACCTGCTTTTTTTGCCGACCTTCCTATTTTATTGATGCCGTTGCATATTGTATTTATGGAATTGATTATCGATCCCGTTTGTTCAGTTGCTTTTGAATCTGAAAAGGAAGAAGTTGGGGTAATGAAAAGACCTCCGAGAATAATGGGTGTGCCTTTTTTTGGTATTAAGCGAATGTTGGGTAGTTTGGCCATGGGGGGACTATTATTTGCTATGGTGTTGGGGGTTTATTTTATGGTTTTAGAAGAGGGGCATCCAGATGAAGAAGTGAGGGCAATAGCATTCAGTGCTTTAATTATTGGGAATATATTTTTGATTCTAACGACTCTTTCTAAATCTAGAAATGCATGGGCAGTTTTGAAAGAGCGGAATACAGCCCTATTAACCATTATTTTTACTGCATTTATTATTTTGTTGGCACTGGTTCGAATTCCTAATTTAGGAGATATATTCAATTTTTCTTTTCCCGGATGGGGTCATTTTGGGATAGCGCTTTTAGGTGCATTGACTATGCTAATAATCCTAGAGACTATCAAATATTGGAACAACCACAGGTTGCTTCCACCTAATAAATGCATTTAGAATTGTCTGCTTTTAGAAAATAAGAGCGGTAATTTTTTGCCTTTGAATCCATGCAGCCGCATAAATCTAATAATTGGATATTTTTAAAGTCAATAGGATGGCTTTCAGCCTGTAAGGCAATATAACCTTCTGTCAAAATTTGCCCAGCTTTTGCTTGCCATTCCTCTGGTTGTGCCACTCCCATAGCTGTCCAATCCTGTCCTTCATAGGTCTCACTAATGAATGCTTTATCAATCTGTGGCTGAGTATAACGCAAGACTGTATCTCCTTCAACGATATGGACGATTTCTTCTCCTCCTTTGACCAAAACTTCTACTGATACCCATTGGTCCCCATGATAGGTCTTGGAACTAGAATTGATACAATGGGTATAATCTACCTCTCCTTGGTAAACTACAGCTGTTCCTGGGGTGCACAAATTACCAGTTGTTCGATCCTCTTCCCCCAAGCCTCCCAGCAATTGAACTTCAATCGATACGGGAAAATATTGATCGTAACCGTTACTTTCAGCGGATTGGGAGTGTACCATGACCCCACTATTTCGAATATTCCAGGCCTCACCACCTAAAACTTGATTACCAGTAAATCGATAATCGAATGTTAATTTATAATAGGAATAGGGTTGTTCGTAATACAAGTGGGCGTATTTGTTTTCAAATGAATCATAATTACTGTATACTACAGATAACATGCTGTCTTTTACCTGAAAGGTATTCAGATAATTAGAGTCTAGAGGGACGCCGGCAAATTTGATGGTCCAACCTTCCAAGTTTTTGCCGTTAAACAAAGAAATCCAATTTTCTTTGTCCTCCTGAGTGGTTTGATTTGGTTGACATCCAAAAGTCACCAAGGCTAAGCTTAAAAGGAATAAAGTCTTTAAACAATAGTTGGGTATGTACTTTATTTTCATTTTTAGCAATCTAATTATTTACTTAGTTTTTTAGCCACTTCATCGTAATATTCTTGGGTAAGTACTTCCGTCCAAGTTGTGGGAGTTCCTCCCCCATATATAGCTAAATAAGTAACGTCACTGTTTATTGTAGAGGAATGCCAATGCTCCACTCCCTTTCCACACTTCAATACATCACCAGCTTTGAGGATAATTGGTTCTTTTCCTCTTTCTTGATAATAACCTTGGCCATCAACATAGATTAAAATTTGAACTGAAGCATGTTTGTGCCAATCAAGTGTGGAATTAGCTTTAAAAGTTGCTTTAGTGATATTATAATTAACTTCTTCGTCTGCTGATAAAATTCCATTTAGCCAAGCCTCTCCGATATAGTGAGTATTGGGTGCTTTAATTCCTTCATCAAGAAAAGAAGTGACAACATACCCTTCTTTTTGCGCGGTTATGGTAAAGGGCAGAAAAATTATTAAGGCTAAGGTTAGAATTTTCATTTTTCTTAGATTTTCTTTCAATTTTTGAAAATCAACTGACTCCTAAAATCACATAAATGTATATGAGTACGGTTTATTTTATCATTTTGACTCTTAAATATATTCAAATTAGTCATCGACTCTTCTTTTTTTTGAAATAATTGTATCATTTAGATAAAGTCATTTTTTTTTGCGGCAAATGGCTAAGTTGATTTTTAGTCCTTTATTATTTTCCTAAAAGTTAAATTAATTCTAGGGTCTTGAATACCAAGACGCTTTGGGATTTGATGCTTCCAATGATGTTGAAATGTTCCACCCATAGTTAGCAAACTTCCATGTTCAAGAAGGATTTCGTATTTTTCTTTGGTGTGGTTATGTCTGATTTGAAAAGGTCTGGTGGCCCCAAAATTAATGGAGGCGATAAAGGGATTGGGGCCAAGTTCTTTTTCGTCGTCAGCATGCCAGCCCATGGAATCCTGGCCATTGCGATAGTAATTTAGGAGCACACTGTTAAATTCTTGCTGCGTAGAAGTCTCAATAGATTTTTTAATTTCTAAAAGATCGTCGGTCCAGGCTAAAGGGTTATAGGTTTTTCCTGAATATCGATAGGTCATTCCAGCATCACCATACCAGGCGGTCAAGCGAGGAAATTTAACGAGTTTGCCGTACATTTTCATTTCTTCCTGAGACCATTTAATGGAGTGTATTAACAATTGAAATAAAATATCAGCTTTTGAAGATTCGAAATATTTAGGTTGGTAGGTGATTTGGCCATCAAGCACTTTTAGTTCTGTTGGATGCATGCGGTTAATTCTTTTGGACTATTTATATTTTTCCTTTTCTGGTCTAAAAATGGTTGTTTGAGGCCTGTTTTACTACATTCTTTTCAAAAAAAAGCGAAATACATAATAATTACCAATGAAGTTGGGTTAATTTACTATTGTAATGGTGTTATATAATTAATCCTTTCCTGGTCCTTATTGAACACCTATCCCAACCCCGTCGGTGGTTCAACATTTTCTGTTCAATTAACCGCTAATGACTTGGATGATCCCAATTATAAGAAGTATCGATTAAAATTATTTGATCTCTTAGGAAGAATCCACCACGAAGAATCAGGTGAATTTATCAGAAATGAACCTATAGAGGTAAGAGTGGGCCATGATGGGGTAGGTTTTTCAAAGCAAACGAATTCATCTTTGGGGACGGGAAGGGGAGGAGTCTATAGAGTGGAATAATGATGTTTCAGGTATTTATATTGTAGAGATGGTTGGGAGGGATAGTTGGCGATTGGCGAAAAAATGGTTGAGGCTTTAGTGGAAAAGGTAATACTATTTCTTGGGATCAAGTTACTGCTGATAAAAATATAAGTTTAAGTAATTTTCCGTGTGTGATTAAAATAAATTTAGTTGTAAAATGCTTGTAAAAACTATTTAATTAAAAATTTAATTTCTTTTTTTAAATTGACTTCAGAATGGTAAATTAAAAAAAATAACTAGCTCCTTTCTTAATCAGTAAAAATGAATCGGTCATAATAATTTAGTAAATAAATGAAATTTTTCAGCAAACCATGTAATTTAAAAAATTAACTTTCTAATTGACTTATATACTAATTTTTCAAATTTAATTTTAATTCAACAAAATAATCAATGGGGTTATCAATCAAGGGTTTATCCAAAACTTACGCGAATGGGGTTCAAGCACTGAATAATGTTTCTCTAGATATAACACAAGGTATGTTTGGTCTACTAGGTCCAAATGGTGCAGGTAAATCAACCTTGATGCGTACACTTGCAACCCTACAAGAAGCCGATTCTGGAGTAGTCACACTTGATGGAATTGATGTCCTAAAGGACAAACAAATCATAAGAGAGCGGTTGGGTTATTTACCCCAGGATTTTGGTTTATATCCAAGGATTAATGCAGAGACAATGCTTAATCACATTGCTCAAATGAAAGGTATAGGAAATAGCGCAGAGCGAAAAGAACTGGTTGCTTCACTTTTAAATCGGGTAAACTTATATCAGCATCGAAAAAAGGGAATGGGGACCTATTCAGGTGGAATGAGACAGCGATTTGGAATTGCTCAAGCACTAGTTGGAAATCCTAGTTTGATTATTGTGGACGAACCAACCGCAGGCTTAGATCCTTCAGAGCGAAATAGATTTTACAATTTACTTTCAGAATTAGGTGAAAACAAAATTGTTATTCTTTCTACACATATTGTTGAGGATGTCAACACTCTTTGTTCCAACATGGCAATTATTTGTGCTGGAGAGGTACTCATGCAAGGAACTCCTAAGGAAGGAATTGCCAAGGTGGAAGGAAAAATCTATCAAAAATCAATCGAAAAATCAAAATTAGACCACTACAGGCAGAGCTATCCCGTAATCTCCACTAAGCTTATTACGGGGAAATTGAGTTTGCGAATAGAAAGTGACTTAGCTCCTGGCAATGGCTTTGAGAGCACTCCTGTAGACCTTGAGGATGTTTATTTTAGCTTTATTTCCAAAAAAGTAGATCCCATCACCATTTAATCTATCTCCATGTTTAAGGATATCTTTTTGTTTGAACTAAAATATCGTTTTGGACGACCAGCAACATGGATTTACTTTCTTGTTTTACTGGTAATATCTGTATTACTTTTTGGGACAGGCAATACCGGTGCTTCTGAAAATGTCTTTCACAATGGTCCCATTACTATTACTAACCTAATTCTTCAAGGTTCTATAATTGGAATTTTATTTGCCTCTGCAGTTATGGGTGTCCCTTTATATAGAGATTTGGAACATAAAACCGGAACCTTTTTATTTAGCTACCCGATTACAAAATTTGGATATTTTATGGGTAGATTTTGGGGGTCGTTTGTTACAATGATGTTTATTTCTACTGGCGCTCTTATTGGGGTTTACTTAGGTAGCGTATTAGGTCCTCTTTTTGGAACACCTCCTGAGGAATATGGTCCAAATTATCTAATTAACTACCTATATCCATGGGTTACACTTCTTTTTCCTAACTCTTGGCTCGCAGCTACTTTATTTTTTGCATTGATCGTATTTACTAAGAAAATTAGATCTATCTATTCAGGAGGAATTGTCGTTTTTTCAATTTATCTAATTGCAAGCTTTCTTTCTCAGAATATCGAAAATAAAGATCTTGTTCAGTTAATAGACCCTTTTGGAATAAATACCTTTAACCTTCAAACGCGTTATCTCACGCCTTATGAGAAAAATAATTTTTATCTGCCTTTGGAAGGCAATCTATTACTCAATAGAATGCTCTGGATAGGTGTAGGTTTAGTTTTATTTATTGCAGCTTACTTACGATTTAATTTTAATTATTTTTTTAATTCCCCCCAAAAGGGTAACAAGGAAAAGCAAGAAAAGGAATCCAATTACTCCTATAAAATACCGGATTTCATTATTGATTTTTCGAAAAAATATCAGTGGAATAGTTTAAAAACCTTATGGAAAATTGAAGTTCAAAACATCATTAAAAATAACTACTTCCAATCTATTTTATTGGGAGGTTTGATTATTTTAATTGTAGATTATTGGGTTGGAATCACTTTGTATGGTACTCCCAATTACCCTACAACAGCATTTATGGTTTATTACAAAACCTTCAGTTATAACATTTTTGTTTTTATCATCATTGTTTTTTTTACTGGGGAAGCCATACATCGAGATCGTTCAATAGGTTACTCTATAATCAATGATACTTTTCCCGTAAAAGATGGCGTAGTCATTTGGTCTAAACTACTGAGTATGGCCTTTATTTGTTTTATTTTGACCACCATTCCGTTTTTTGCTGGAATTCTAGTCCAGACGTTAAAGGGCTACTTTAATTATGAGTTAGAAATTTACTTAATAGATTGTTACCTTATATCCTTGCCTGACTACCTGCAGATGGTCCTTTTAGTTTTTGTAGTTCATATGGTGGTTCACAACAAATTTGCTGGACATTTTACTGCCATTATTATTTGGATGGCTATGTATATCTTAAGGAATTTTGCAGATTTTGACTTTAATATGTTTTTCTACAGCTACAAACCAAACTGGACTTGGAGTGATATGAATGGATTGGGTCACTTCGTCAAACCTTTGTTTTGGTTTAACCTTTATTGGTCTGCATGGGGACTCTTCTTGGTTTTATTTTTTAGCATTTTCTACAGTAGAGGTACGGAAAATAATTGGACGAGTCGTTGGAAAATTGCTAAGTCCAGACTTTCCAAACCAGCACCTAGGTTATCCTTTTTATTTTTACTCATTGCCTTAGTTTCAGGAGGATTCATTTTCAATAATGTTGTCTATAAAAACAATTATAGAACATCAGATGAAAATACAATTAGAGCGGTTGCCTATGAAAAGCAATTAAAAAAGTATGATGGTATTCCGCAGCCCAAGTACACCAAAGTCAATATTCAAGCTGATTTTTTTCCGATGGAACGAAAAGCCAACTTTCTTTCAGAAGTAGAGTTGGTCAATAAAACAAATAGCCCTATTGATTCAATCCATTTCAATTCAACCTCTATGACTGATTTCAAGGTTATTTTGGATGGTGATACGTTAAATCATCGGTTTCCTTTAGAGTACGAACCAAATAAGTTTCAAATTTTTGGAAAAAAGGAAGAGTCGGAATGGTATAAAATCACTGCGCTACCTAAGCCTATGATGCCAGGAGACACCTTACAATTCACTATTGTCAGCGAGGCTGGATATAGTGGTTTTCCGAATGCTGGATTTCAAAGATCAATAGTCTACAACGGCACCTTCTACGCCGGTGGAATTCCTGCCCTTGGTTACAATTCAAGTGAGGAGATTTCATCAGATAGAGTTAGAAGAAAATTCGATCTGCCAGAAAAAATAGAATATAGACCTCCACATGATGACTCTGTCGGCAGGTCTAACATAAGATTTGGAGACGATTCAGACCTCATCCAATTTGAAGCCTTGGTCAGCACAGTCCCTGCTCAAATCGTAGTAGCACCGGGTTATTTACAACAAGAATGGGAAAAAAATGGACGACGGTACTTTCACTATATTCAAGATACTCCTATTAAGAATCTCTTTGCATTTGTATCAGCTAAATACGAGGTACTCAGAGATGAGGTAAAATTGCCAGACGGTCAAATAGTCGACATAGAAATTTTCTATCATAAGCCGCATAAGTACAATCTAGATCGGTTTAGACAATCATTAAAAGATGGCTTGGATTACTTCTCAGAAACTTATGGTAATTTCCAGTTTCGGCAAATTCGCCTATTGGAATTTCCTGTATATGGTAGATTTGCTCAGTCCTTACCGAATACTATTCCCAATAGTGAATCTGGTGGATGGGTGGCAGACTTCTCAGACCCTAACGACTTTGATCATGCTTATTACCTGACTGCCCACGAATTGGCGCATCAGTGGTGGGGACATCAAATTACTCCTAATGCCACTTTAGGATCTAATTTATTATCCGAATCTTTGGCAGAATATTCAGCTTTGATCTTGACAGAAAGAAAATATGGTAAGGATAATATAAAGCGATTCCTAAAAATGAATTTAGATCGGTATCTTCAAGGAAGAGCGAATGAAACCGACAAGGAAAATCTCTTCATTAATTGTAATAGGTCTTATCAATGGTACAATAAGGGATCATTGATTCTTTACGGCTTGAGAGATTTAATAGGTCCTGAAGCTATGGACTCGGTCTTGTATAAATTCAATCAAGATTTTGGAATGAGACAAGAACCTCCTTTCCCAGGAAGCTCAGATTTATATAATTATTTAGCAGAAGCTACTCCCGATAGCCTAATGTATTATCTTGACGATACTTGGAATAAAATCACACTTTATGACAATCGAACTGATGAGGCGACTGCTATCAAGGTAACTGAAGATGAATACGATGTCACTTTGAATATCCGCTCTCAAAAGCTTTATGCCGATGAATCAGGAAAAGAATCAGATGCAGAATATGAGGCGGATTATATCGATATAGGAATTTTTACTAAAGATGATACGGATGAAAATGGACGATTTCGAGTTAATCCGCTATATATTCAAAAACATCGAATCAAACCAGGTCAAAGTAGTATTACATTAAGGGTCAAAGGAGAACCACTCCATGCTGGTATTGATCCTTACAATAAATTGATTGATCGAATACCTAATGATAATATAGTAAAAATAACAATGAAGTAAAGGTTATAAGTTTTTCCACTTCATTCATATTAATTAATTTCTAGGGTAAAAAATGGCATTAAATTGGAGTTTAAACCGTTTGTTGTTCTTGGTGATTAAGTAAAAAAATGATTTAAAGCGGCTATTGTTATATTGAAAAGATTATATCGTGTTTATTTAGGTACTGTTTGTATTATTTTCCGATTCAAAACCTAACTTCCTTTGGTTTACAATGACTTACGAGCTTTGGGGCACAAATAGGGCACAAAGTCCCTGAAATTTGCTGTCCAAAATATCAACTCGCCTCTGTTTCAAGGCAAAACAAAGATAGTATTTTGTGGTTTTTTGACAAGTTTTGCAAGCCTACAAATTAATTAAAACCCATCAAAACAATTCGG
>JBEAPR010000061.1:0-4733 GCA_041164265.1 Bacteroidota bacterium
ATATTAGAGCTGGTCAAATCAATCTTTTTGAAGGCTTCGGAATAAAAATGTATGGACAACAGTTCCATATTTTGGTGATTGGTGTAGAGTTGGCCCTCGTAAAAATCGATAAACTCCACCACCAAAGGAGCGGTCAAAGTCCACTGCCCTTCATTGACCAACTGCAAGTAAGTGCATCCATCTTCCGCAAGGGCTATCTCTTCATTGGGGTCTTGCCCCTTCATCTTAATAATATAACTGTAGAAATCCAATAGGGGATCCTCCATTGTGATGGATCCATAAATATTGAGATTATTGAAGTTAAAGGAAGTTTGAGGCTCATCAAGTCCATAGATATCGAGCACCCTAACATTTTGCTGCATGGAGTAATTGATGGTACTTACATGCTGATTGGGGAGGGAGAATGAGTTCTCGTCAAATATAGCCGTATCCAATAGGGTAGGGGGACAATGTCCCGGCGTACCTCCGCTGGTTAAAGCCCAGTGGTTTTCATCTTGCCAATTGCCCGCATCGCCCACCCAATAAAGGGTCCTTCCCTTGTTTTCGTCTAAAAAGGTCCAACCCTGACTGCTGTTTTCCAAATTAAAACTCGAGCGCAAAAATACCGGTTGGGACCCCCCACGATTAATTTTTTTCAATATCAAATAAGAAAAAGTATCTGGTTCAGTGATGGTAAATGTTGAACCAGAAAAATACTCATCTGCTATGATTTCAGAATAAGCTCCGCAACTGGTATTGGGAAGAAAAATTCTGGTATTCAACTGGAAGCCATTATAAATCTGATACTCAAATCCCCCTTCTATCAATAAACTGTCAGACCGCACTCGGGCGTTGATATAACCATTGTTGAAGAAGGTCAACCTGTTATAGTAAATATCATTGCTTTCGACGTAAATGCTCCCGTTACTATTAAAAGTCAGATTGTGAAATACAATTCCGTTAGCCGCACCATATTGTTGAAACCCGCCATAATTGATAATAATATGAGAAGTGCCCGCATCTAATTCTAGATTTTCGTGCCTAAACGACAATTTTTCCCAAATGATAAAAGGAGATCCGTAATCCTCAATATTAATGGTGGAGCTGGACAAATTCAGTCTCCTTTTGGCGGTGGTATTTGAAAGAAAACAATTAAGGAGAACGGTTTCACCTTCGGTAAAAAGGCCCCCCGCGTTGAGAAAGAGGGTATCGATAATCTTGAGAGAATCCTTGAGGTGATAATCTCCATCGGGATTATCAATATAGACATCATTTAACAACCAGTGATTAGCCGTGGTTACTTCGGCATCCTTGGAACCCGATAGTAGTATGATATCCCCTTGAAAATCGTACACCATATTGGCGTGCAACTTTAGATCCCCATAAATTTTCAGAGTAGGGTTTCTATTGGATTGAAAAGTGGGTTTGATGAGCAAGTTTCGCCAAATCATCCCCGCACAAGAGGGATTCAATATATTTACGGATACTGTCTGTCCGGAGGCACTAAAGGAAAATTCATCGAAAATGACCAAATTATTGCCTTTGGGAATGCAAGCTCCACCTGGTCCATTAGAGGTAAAGGACCAATGGGCTGGATCATTCCAATCCCCAGTGCCCCCCACCCAGTATAAGGGAATAACTGATTCGTTAACAAAATTCCACCCCTCGTTATTAAATAAATTGGCTGAATTCGTAGCGTCCACTGGCGCACCATTTTGAATATGGATACCTCCAATCGAGGTATAATCCACTTGGTGAGTTGTTCCTGAAAAAGAGAATAAGGCGGCTACTGATGCATCGTTACTTAATAATTCAATAGGCGCAGTACAAACTCCTAAGGTGGTAATCGTATTGAAATAGTATTTACTGCCTCCGTTAAAATAAATTGTTTTGCCTTCACTGACGGTACATGCACCCAAATCGAGATTACTCAAAAAGAGGGCGTTTTTATCTAATGTACTTTCTTTAAAAACCAGTTTTTCCTCTTCTATTTCTTGAACCCCTTCATAGGTAAGTGTGCCATCCGAATTAATCATTTTTAGAGCTTCAAATTCTAATTCCTGATTGGCATAGTATCGGATGTAGGGGTTTTCACCTGTTAAAAATAGGGTAGCTGTTGAATTTTTTATTTGTTGATTGTAATTTTCTAGGTAAACCACATTTTTGAAGTCTCCATTGGTAGTCCCAGTTACGGTAAGCAAGGAAGAACCAAAGTCAACCTCTTTAAGAAAAAAACTATTCAATACTTGGAGGCTCCAAACTTCCAAATCAAAATCTTGGGTATGATAATTTCCATTTTTAATCTGAAAAAAGCTCTCAGTGGTTATTGGACCAGCTTGTATCCAGCTACCTCCGATACCATCAAAGACCACTTGGCCTGCTATGGTATGTCCAGCAGTTTGTATAGTATTCCCGGTAGATTCAGATCTGAAATTAAGAGATCCTGTAAAATTGAAAGTCATATCTGGAGACAGGATTAAAGAGCCATATATATTTAAAGAGGCTCCGTTAAAACTAGAGAATATCGGTTTATTGGTTACATCAGTCCAGTTGAGACTTTTGCTAAAAATAATTTGATTTTCAACTATAATTTCTTGATTCGGACCTGTAAAGGAATTGCTATCAAAAAAAACATCGTCGTTGGCAGATGGGATAACATTGTGAAATACCGTACCTCCCGAGGTGGTGGCCCAATGGGTAATATCTGACCAATTACCCGAACCTCCTACCCAATAATAATTGGCACTGAAAGTAGCAGATAGGGGTAATATTACCATACTGATCCAAGAGATAATTTGGGAGGTTCTCATCATAGATTGCGGTTTGAATTGGCAAATACGCTTTTAGTACAATAGATTTTATATCATACAAGTTAACCAAAAAAGAGGTATATCATATAGATATAGATCCTCGCATATAGTATTGACAGAATCCACTTAGGTGCACGCGATTCCCATGTCGATGGCAAAATACGGTTCCTCCTCTCTTGGAAAGTTGCTTTCCAATAAGATGGTCTTTCCCTAATTTATCAGCCCAAAAGGGCGTCAAACTCGTATGAGCAGAGCCAGTTACTGGGTCTTCATCCACTCCAACCGCTGGTCCAAAAAATCTACTAACGAAATCAATATTTGAATCATCGGCTTGGGCAGTAACTATGACGCCTCTGTAAGGCCATTCTCTGATTATCGCAAAATCTGGTTTCATATTCTTGATCAGCGATTCATGGCTATAGCGTAAAATGAGGTCTGTACTACCTTCCCAAACTTCTTCAGGTGTGCCGCCCAAGCTCTCCAAAAAGGGGAGCTTAACAGAACTCGGTTGTAGGTTGTCCACTGGAAAATCTAAAGTTAAAGACCCATTATCTCCTGGTTTCACCTTTAGAATTCCACTAGTTTTGCTTTGGAAATTCAAAACTTCCTCTTGAAAAATTTCTTCTGTAAACAAGACAAATGCGGAAGCAAGAGTGGCATGTCCGCATAGGTCCACCTCAGTGGTGGGAGTAAACCACCGAATTTCAAAAGGAATTAAATCCAAACGCACAAAGGCCGTTTCCGATAGATTATTTTCTGAAGCTATTTCTTGCATGATGGACTCTGGAATCCCGTTTGGTAAAAGGACCACAGCTGCTGGATTTCCTTTAAAGACCTCAGTGGCAAAAGCATCTACTTGAAAAATGGGAAGTTCCATAAATATTATCGTTTTTGAATCATCCAAACGTCCTGAGGGAGCGCTTTATTAGGTTCTGGATGAGGAGTGAAATGTTCTATTAAGATTTGGTCGTGAATTAAGGTTTGGATAAAGGCCGGTGGATGAAAAGCAGAAAAAGTTCTATGTCCTTCTTTTACCTTAGATCTGGTGATCAGTTGACCACCTAAATAAGCTTGTCGCTCTTCCTTCGTTAGCTTAGTCAAAAAATGATTCCCTTGGGTAGTGAAAAAAAAGATGCCTCTAGGTTGGAGTACTCGAAGGATTTCTTGCATCCATTCTGTGTGCATTTTTTCAGACAAATGAGTAAAAATAGATATGGCATAGGCCAAGTCAAAGGACGCTGAAGGGTAAGGCAAAGGTGGAGCCAATTGATTGGTGGTAAATTCCACTTCGGGGATATTTTGGGTACACCAGGCAATGGATTGAGCATTATAATCAGTTCCTTTAATGACGGCCTCATCACCCAAAATAGCTGGAAAATGCCTGATAATCCTCCCTGGCCCACAGCCCCATTCCAAAACTTTAAGAGTAGGTGAGGGGTTGATATGAGGTTGTACGCATTCCCAAATCCATTGGGCAGTCTTCCTTCCCCCTTCGAAGTACTTTTGATAATCAAGCTGAAAGGATTCGTACATCAGGTAGTCTGGAGGAAGTTTGATGTCAGGATGCTTCTTTTGAAAAGCTACATTTTTAGATTGGTGTTTGAACCTGAGCAAGAGGTAACGCAAATAGTCAGCAGTAGGAAGTAATCTTATCCTTCTTAAGATGCTACTCAATTGTCTGCCTAAAATGTTCACCTATGATTATTTTTTAGCGATCATTCGAATGACCATACCTTTTCCTCGGTGAAATTGCCCTTCTGATAAGGTGGTTTCTCGTTTTTCTAAAACCTGAATGTCCAATCCTTTGAAATCCGATTGAAGGAGTTTTTCGTCGTAAAGTAAGGCATCATCCCCCGGACCACCTATATCGGGATTTTGGATTTTGTAGGGAAGATTTTCTTTGTGAAAACCTTCCAGAAGAATCGTTCCACCTGGCTTCAATGC
>JBEAPR010000062.1:0-16398 GCA_041164265.1 Bacteroidota bacterium
GAAAACCAACCATGTCCACTAGGATAGTCTCGGCTCTGATTTTTGGAATATTAATGATTGGCGTGCCGCTTCTAGGATATTATCCCACTATCCTATTATACCTGTGTATTACCTTTGGCGCAGCTAGAGAATGGTTTCGATTGGAAACTTTCCAACCAATTTTAGCATGGTCGTCCAGCCTCTTGTTCATACTTCCTTTAGTTGGGGTCCATTGGCGTCAAACTAATCCATCTATAGAGGCGGAACAATACCTTCTTTTTCTAATACCCATCATTTTTTTTCTTTTCCTCATTGGAATACT
The DNA here is from genome assembly GCA_041164265.1 of Bacteroidota bacterium. Lineage (GTDB taxonomy): Bacteria > Bacteroidota > Bacteroidia > Chitinophagales > Saprospiraceae > CALAZP01. The sequence continues at coordinate 302 of JBEAPR010000062.1, forward strand.
TTTATCTAAGGGGGATCAACCAATTAGAAAGGTAGGACATATCGCAGCTGGATGGATATATATAGGTTTTTCTTTTGCATGTATTCCTGCATTAATACTACCAGAGTATGAATATCAGCCCCAAATTCTGCTTGGGATTCTTTTACTTACCTGGAGCAATGACAGTTTGGCGTACTTCATCGGCTCAGCAATTGGCAAAAACCCTTTATTTAAAGCTGTATCTCCTAATAAAACTTTAGAAGGTTCATTTGGTGGAATCATTGGAACCTTTATAATCATTTGGATAATTGGACTATGGATACCCAAATACTTTACCCCTTTTTGGTGGGGAATGGCATTGATTTGTGCGGTGTTTGGCACTTTAGGCGATTTAGTTGAGTCGATGTTTAAAAGACACTACCAAGTCAAAGACACCGGCAACATTATGCCTGGACACGGTGGGCTTTTAGATCGTTTTGACGCAATGATTCTCATCCTTCCATTTGCTACCATTTGGAAGATTCTTTATCCATTACTTTAATCTCTCATCATGGGCATTCATCAAGAAGGAAGAAAATTCTTACTCAGCACCTTACTCGTTTTTGGAATCCTAGCCATCCTCCTTTTTCAATTCATTCCAACTTTTGCACCCTACTTCACAGGTGGCTTGGCCATTTTATACCTACTATTTTTACAATTTTTTAGAAATCCTGTTCGAAACATTCCCGTGGCAAGCCATGATTTAATTTATGCTCCCGCTGACGGGAAAATCGTGGTAATAGAGGAAACAGAAGAAAATGAATACTTTAAAGATAAAAGAATTCAAATTTCGATTTTTATGTCCCCCCTCAACGTTCACGTTAACAGGTACCCCATTGATGGAACTATTGAATATTACCAATACCACGAAGGGCTCTATTTGGTGGCTATGTCGCCCAAGTCTTCGCTAGAAAATGAAAGAACCTCAACGGTTATCAAGGGAAATCGGGTAACCCTTTTAGTTCGACAAATTGCAGGCGCAGTAGCCAGAAGAATCATCAATTACGCTCAAGTTGGTCATACCGTTGTTCAAGGAACAGATATGGGTTTTATTAAATTCGGATCTCGAGTGGATATTTTTCTGCCAACCGATGCACAAATAGCAGTAGAAATTGATCAGGTAGTAAAAGGCAATCAAACCGTTATTGCGCGGATGGTATAATCTGCCTTCATCGATCAAATTTTATCTATACACCTTCGGCAAAAAAGCCTAATAATAAGGAGAACTTCAAGTGATTAGTAGAGAGTAGTTTGACGTTGAAGATTTTCCATACATTTTATTTAATCAGGGGAGCAAAAAAGACATTAAGTATTACACCTTCGGTAAAAGAATCAAATGAGTAACCTAAGTTCTACACTTTAGGCAATAAGTAGGGAGTCGGAATAACAATTCCGTGCTGATCAAATTCTTTTTTTATAGCTTCCAACACATCGCATTGTAAGATAAACCCATCCTGCTGAGTAGCTGCCCAGACATACGCCCTCAACCTGACCCCAATATCATTCAACTCAATAGTTCTAACCAAAACCATAGGCTTGCCTTCCACAATCTCCTCCTCGCTTCGATTGTCTAAATGAAGGGGATGAACTTCCGCAACCTTTTGCATGATAGACTTCGCCAAATCCAAATTATCTTGATAACGAATATTGAGCTCGATAAAGCGGCAAACTTTTTCATCCTCCAAATCAGAATTGATCACTACTTCCTCACTAATCACTGAATTGGGAATGACAATCCTCCGGTTCTGAAAATCTTTAATCACCGTATGCCTTAAAGTAATATCTTGAACAATCCCAGATAAATTCTCCCGGATGACCACTCGATCATTAATCCGATAGGGCTTGAAAATAATTAAGAATATGCCACTCACCACATTACTCAATGCATGTTGAGAGGCAAAACCAACCGCCACCGCTAAAATCCCTGCACCCGCCAATAAGGATTTGGAAATATTACGGAAATATTCAATTTCGTAAAACGCTAAACTGAAACCAATTACATAAATTAACCCGGAAATAGCATGCTTAAGAAACAAATAATTAGTCGGGTCATTTTTCATAATCATAGTCGAATTCAAAATGAATCGACTGAAAAAACGCCTAAATCCCCAGCCCAATAAAATGGTAGCAAAAAATATCAGCAGAGCATAAAAAGTCGAGGAAGAAAAAAAATCCTGTTGAAAAAGGCTTTCCAACCATCCACTAATTTTCCTCCACATGATTTTGATTCTTTAAGGGACGCATTTGAGGGAAAAACAAAACCTCTTGTATGGAATGTTGATTGGTCATCAACATGGTTAAACGGTCAATTCCAATTCCTAAGCCAGACATGGGAGGCATTCCATATTCCATCGCTCTCAAAAAATCCTCATCTAGAGCCATGGCCTCATCATCTCCCCTTTCAGCTAATTGCAATTGAGATTCAAATCGATCCCGTTGATCAATCGGATCGTTAAGCTCTGTATAAGCATTAGCGATTTCCTTTCCATTAACAAATAACTCGAAGCGTTCAACTAATCCCTCCTCTGTTCTGTGCTTTTTGGCTAGAGGGGTCATTTCAATTGGATAATCTATAATATAGGTGGGCTGTATTAACTGTTCTTCTACCTTGGCACCAAATATCTCATCTATCAATTTACCTTTTCCCATAGAATCATCCACGCCAATGTGTAATTCTTTACAAAATGCTCGCAGTCCAGCTTCATCCATCTGACTGATATCTGTACCCGTATACTCTTTAATAGCGTCTATCATAGATAACCTTCTGTATGGTCCCGCGAAATTAATTTCATTTTCCTCATATCTTACAACGGTTCCTCCAGTTACCTCTATCGCAATCTTTTCAATCAATGCTTCTACCATTTCCATCATCCAATTGTAGTCCTTATAGGCAACATAAATTTCCATGGAGGTAAACTCCGGGTTATGAGTTCTATCCATTCCTTCGTTGCGAAACATCTTTCCAATCTCATATACGCCATCAAAACCTCCTATTACCAGTCGCTTGAGATATAATTCATTGGCTATCCTTAGGTATAAAGGAATGTCTAACGTATTATGGTAGGTATCAAAAGGTCTAGCGGCAGCTCCACCATGAACTGATTGCAAAATGGGGGTTTCTACTTCGAGCCAGCCATGCGAATCAAAAAAAGCTCGCATAGTAGCAATCAACTTTGCGCGTTTCAAAAAAATATCCTTAATCGAAGGATTGACCGTTAAATCTACATAACGCTGCCGAAATCGCTGCTCCGGATCAGTGAAAGCATCGTAAACTTCCACCTCGCCAGTTTCCTCATTTTTCCTGGTTTTTACAATGGGTAAAGGTCGTAATGACTTACTTAAAAAAGTAAATTCCTTTACGTGAATGGTGGTCTGACCCGTTTGCGTTTTGAACGCAAATCCCTCAATGCCAATATAATCCCCTATATCCAAGTACTTCTTAAACAATTGATTGTACACATCTTTGTTTTCACCTGGACAAATTTCATCTCGTGAAACATAAAACTGGATTCTACCCGATGCATCTTGTAATTCTCCAAAAGAAGCCTTCCCCATCACCCGAGTCATCATCACTCTTCCCGCTAATTTGACATTCTGAAAGTTTCCTTCCTCTACGTCGAATCCTTGTATGACCTCTTCCGCATGGGCACTGACCTGGAATTCTTCCTCCGGAAAAGGATTAATTCCAAGGTCTTTAATCTTTTGTAGATTTTCTCTTCTTACAATTTCCTGTTCGCTCAGTTGCATCCCCTTTCGTTACTTGTTTTTAATTTGATCAATTGTTCGCTCTACTTTTTCCTCCACAATCTCCGCTATAGCTTTGGCACTGGCTATTAAATCTTCTAAAAAATCTTCAGCCTCCTCCGCCATATCTTCCACTAAGTCTTCTACCTTATCGGCTACTTCTTCAACTTTTTTACGCATTGATTTTTGTTTGCTTTGCTTCATAGCCTTAGCCGCCTCTTCAAGTTTTTCTGCCGTTTGTTCATCCACGGCCAGAGTAGTCTCTCCAACTTTTTCTGCCATCTTAAGCTCTACCTCCTTCTTTACCTCTTCTATTTTCTGCTGTTCGGCCATCCTCGCTGCTTTCTCTTCTTCCTTTTTCATTCTTCTTTCCAAATCAGCCTTAGTTTTGTTCATATCTGAAAGCTTCTCCATCTTAGAACTTAATCGCCCCTCCACCATAACCACCTTTGCCTGCCTAAGCTGTGCTTCTAATTGGCCTTCAGAAAACGAGGCTTTTTTATTTTGAAAACTCAACTCCTGCTTGTCGCGTTGAATAGATTGCTCCATCCTATTGAGGGCTTCTAACAGACCTTTATAGCGTCTTTGCAAACGCTCCATAGCAGACCCCTCCTGCTCCTTTTCACTCCCAAAGCGCTTTTCTTTGACTACCTTAAACAAGCTGTCTAATTGTTCCCAAACTTTACCTCGGTGCTCCCGAGTTAGCGCCGCTTCTTTTATCTTACGCTGAAGATTTTTGAGCTCCTCAAATAAAGGTTTGAGTCTCCGGCCCTCCTCCATCTCTAATTGCATCTTGTTTAACAAGTCCGTAAACTCTTGCTTTAATTGAACAGAATTGGACTTGAATGCATCATCCATCTTTACCCTCAATTCTTTGAGGGTGGCAAACAAGTCATTGGTTTTGGTTTTCAATCCATTAGCTTGCTCCCTCAATAAATTTTTATCCTCTACCTGCTTTTGTACTTTACTCCAAAAACCCTTTAACTCTTCCCATACCCCATTTTCAAATTTCTCCAAACGTTCTATGCGTTCCTTAATTTCATCTAATTCACTGTGATAAGCCTCATTTAGCTTCTTGGACAACACTACAAAATTACTCTCAGATTGCCACCTTTTAAGCAATTCTTCCTTATCAGCTGCACATCCTTCAGGCAATAATGAACCCGTAACCGTTAACTCAAATTCTGCTTGTCCAAACCCCTCTGGAAAATCTACCGAGGTCCCAGCTCGCCAATCATCCATAATCTTCTGATGGAATTCTTCCGTCACCTTTTCGTCGGCAAACCAGTAAGTGGTAACTTTGTTGATATCTTCCAAAAGTTCAAGGGCAAATAAGACTTTTTCCCCCTGATCATTCTTTCCCCAAAGGACTATCTTGCTTTTCATGGTTATATAGTTTATCGTCCAACTAATTGCTCCTTTACTAGGTATTCCGCTATTTGAACTGCATTGGTAGCGGCTCCCTTCCTCAGATTATCGGCTACCACCCACATGTTCAAACCGTTCTCTATCGATTCATCCTTTCGAATTCTACCTACGAAAACTTCATCTCGATCCTTGGAGTAATAAGGCATGGGATAATTTGCATTAGATAAATCATCCTTAATGACCACCCCAGGAGTCTCATTTAATATAGCTCTAACCTCTTTTAGGTCAAATGATTGCTCCAATTCAATATTAACTGATTCTGAATGTCCGCCGTGAACTGGAACCCTAACCGCTGTTGCCGTAATAGCAATTTGAGGCGCATTCAAAATTTTTCTTGTTTCATTAACGAGTTTCATTTCTTCTTTGGTGTACCCATTCTCCATAAAAACATCGCAATGAGGAATACAATTTTCAAAAATAGGATGGCGATAAGCCATTTCATCTTCCTTCGGAGTAAATCCCTTTCGCTCCAAATTATATTGCTTAACAGCAATCATCCCTGTCCCTGTAAAAGATTGATAGGTTGAAATCACTAATCTTTTAATCCCAAATTTCTCGTGCAATGGAGCCAAAGCCATGACCAACTGAATGGTAGAACAGTTGGGATTGGCAATAATTTTATCTTCCCTGGTCAAATATTTGGCGTTAATTTCCGGCACCACCAATTTTTTATCCGGGTCCATACGCCAAGCAGATGAATTATCGATTACTGTAGTACCGGTTGCGGCAAATTGTGGAGCAAGAGCTTTAGAGGTATCTCCACCTGCAGAAAATAAAGCAATGTCCGGTTGGGAAGCGATAGCTTGTTCCGCACTGACCACTTCGTATTCTTTATCTTTAAAAGTGATGATTTTTCCAACAGAATTTTTAGAAGCTACAGGAATCAAATTTGAGATTGGAAAGTTTCGCTCTTCTAAAACTTTGAGCATCACATTTCCAACCAATCCGGTAACCCCTACAATAGCAACTTTCATTTTATATAAAATTTATGTAAATTACAAATTACTACTCACATCCGTGTCAGCGAGCGCAAAGATACCTTAATTAGCCCTACATGGATTATGAAATACGTTATTTTTTTTATATGTTTTTTGAGTTGTCCAGTCCCATCTTTACTACAAGGCCTCATCAACATACCCCAAAAAGGAAAGCTATACATTACCGAGATTATGGTAGATCCTGTTCCATCTGCCGGATCATTGCCTGAAGAAGAATATATCGAAATCTTTAATGCCAGTTCCGACACCCTATCACTCCAGGGGACCCTTATCCAGGTGGGCAACTCTAGAAGCTCTTTACCCATCTATCGATTACCACCTCATCAGTATTTATTGTTGGTTGGCCCTCAAACTACCGCTCTTTTTGATCCTACTATTCCAATATTAGCACTATCTAAATGGCCCCGATTAACTAACAGTGGACAGCGTATTCAATTGATGAATACCCAAGAAGAATGGCTGGACTATTTTACTTATTCCGAGGACTGGTATCGGGATTCAGATAAAAAGGAAGGTGGTTTTTCCCTTGAAAAAATATCCCCCCTGCTTCCCTCAGATTGCCCTCAAAGTTGGATGGCACACCCCACTGAGAGCGGTGGATCACCGGGAACTGAGAACCCCATTTCTCCTACTCTTATAGACCGAGCTCCACCTACTCTTGTGAACCTTACCCTCCCCGATAGTTTGACGTTAGTAGTCCAATTTGACGAGAAGATTAATGCCATCGATACAGCTCAAGTTTGGTTAGATGAAACCCTCACTACTTGGCCCATTGCCGCCATTGAATTTTCTTATCTTCCCAGTCAAATCATTCTCCATTTTTCCGAAGGATTACCTTCCGGGATACCCCTATCTTTAAGATTAAGTGGAGTTTCGGATTGTAGCAATAACACCTTACAGGACACTTCAATTTATTTCGCCTTCGGCAAAAAACCAGCCTATCAAGACTTGGTCATTTCCGAAATTATGTTTGATCCTTACCCGAACCAAACGACCTTTTTGGAAGTGTATAATCGCTCCGATCAAATTCTAGAGCTGGGATACCTGCAATTGGTTAAGCCGGAATCTAATAGGCAATATTCGCTACCGCAAAAATGGATGCCACCTCATCAATACTACGTTTTGACCAAAGATGCTTCCCTATTAAAAGAAGCATATCCTTGGCTGGAATCCGCACCAATCATTGAGGTTCCCTATGCCACTTTTCGACTGTCGGGGGAGACTCTTCAATTGCAAACCAGTCAATCGATTGTAGATGCTTTAAGTTATGATCCCGATTGGCATCACCCCCTTTTGGAAGATTCGGAAGGGGTGTCTCTCGAGCGAATATCTTTAGAAGGACCTTCCCAAGAACCAGCAAATTGGCACTCTGCAGCAGCTTCAGTCGGCTATGCTACCCCAGGTTTACCAAACAGCTACTCCGCAGATTTAGAACCCAGTGAATCAAAAGATTGGCTGGCTTTAAATCAAGAGGTCATCCAACAAGGAGAAATATTACTGATATTTTATCAATCGCCTTTGCCAGGTTGCATCCTAACCATTTACGTATTCGATATGTCAGGTAGGCATCTAGCAACACCTATCAATCAATTACAGGTTCAATACAAAGGTTGGGTGAAATGGACAGGTACCGATGACCTGGGAAGATCACTCAACTCTGGAATTTATATTCTTCTGGCTCAATTGGTGCACCCCGAAGGCTTAGTTCAAACAGCCAAGAGAGTAGTCGGGCTTAGAGATTAAATCTCATTAAGCTAAAATAGTCTCTTTTACTTGTTCTAATATGTCTTCAACCGCCGCTCTATCAGCACCTTGGCAATACACTCGCAACACAGGTTCGGTACCAGAAGGCCGTATCATCACCCATTGATCGGCACCCAAATCAAATTTGAATCCATCTAATTTTTGTAAGGCCATAATGCTGTAGGAACCAAATTTTTGGAAAGTTTCCTTCTCACAAGCTTGAATAATGGATTGTTTTTTCTCTTCGGATAGATGCAGATCGTTTCGATCAAAAGCAAAACCACCTACGATATCGTAAACTTCTTGAACCAATTCACCTACAGATTTTTTAGTGAATGCCATGAATTCTAAGATCATTAATCCAATCCAAATACCATCCCTTTCTGGAATATGCCCTTTTACTGCTAATCCTCCACTTTCTTCTCCTCCTACTAACACATCTTCTTTCGACATGATATCGGCAATGTACTTGAAACCAATCTTGGTGATTTCAAAATCCAAGCCAAAATGTCGAGCCAACTTGGCCATCTTATCAGTAACGGAAAAAGTGAAAATCACTTTACCAGTTTGCTTTTTATACTTAAATAGGTACAACAAGAGCAATAACAAAATGCGGTGAGAGTCAACGAAATTGCCTGCTGAATCAAATAATCCTACCCTATCTGCGTCTCCGTCATTCGCGATTCCCAATCCAATATTTCCGTGTTTTTGGATCAATTCAGCAATTTCAGTCAAATTTCGCTCGATAGGTTCTGGGGCTTGCCCATAAAATGAAGGATTGTTTTCACAGTGAAGCGTCACCGCACCCGGCAATAAAGTTTGAAAAGCTCTTTGACCTGCCCCATACATCGCGTCATAAGCCACTTTAATTCCCGAGTTTTTGATCAAATCCAGGTCAAAATTGGCTTTGACATGATCGATATAAATTTGCTCTAAATCTTGGTATTCCAGCAGTCCTTTGTTTTTTAATTCTTCCAAAGTAAGAGGTTCATGTGTGATGACCTCTGGGATCAAGGCCTCTACCTCATCCACATAGCGTTGAACCAAGGGGCCGCCTAAATTAGATTTTAGTTTGTACCCATTATAAGAAGGAGGATTATGGCTGGCTGTTATAACCACTCCTAAATCTGCTTTTAATTTGACTACTCCTAAAGATACCATAGGAGTACTCACGTAATCGCTACACAATAAAACTTGAATACCGAAAGCCCCAATAGAACAGGCGGTCGTTTCCGCAAATAATTTACCCCCAAAACGAGTATCGTATCCTATTACGACTTTTGAAAAACCTTGATTTTTCATCCACAAGGCAGTTCCTTCTGCTACTCTGCGCAGGTTTTCTAAATTATAATCATCTGCGATGATAGCGCGCCATCCGTCTGTTCCAAATTTTATTTGTTTCATTTGATTTTATTATTAAGAAATCGAGGAGGTTAATACTCATTTCTTGGTTAACCTATTCTTTTGCTAAAAATAGTAAATTGCAAAAACAAAATTTAGGATTTGTCTTGAGAGATACCTATCGACATAAAGGAATGAGAAAAAAAATGGTCGAAGCCATCAGGGCCATGGGCTTTCAAGATGAGGCTATCTTGCAGGTCATGGAAAAATTACCTCGACATTTTTTTTTAGATGAAGCTTTTGATGAATGGGCCTATGAGAATAAGGCCTTCTCCATTGGATATGAACAAACCATATCACAACCTTACACGGTGGCCTTTCAAACTAGCCTTCTAAAACTCAGCAGGCGCATGAAGGTGCTCGAAGTAGGAACTGGTTCTGGTTATCAAGCTGCAGTTTTGGCTTCTTTAGGAGCTCGTGTATATACTATTGAAAGACAGGAGGGTTTATTTCAAAAAACGACCCAGTTGCTTCGGGAAATTGGCTTTCCACAGATTCGTTGTTTTCTCAAAGACGGGTATAAAGGACTGCCGGAATATGCCCCTTTTGATCGAATATTGGTAACGGCCGCTGCTCCCGAGATACCTAGTGCATTACTCAGTCAATTAACTGTAGGAGGAATTTTGGTCATCCCTGTTGGCACTACTCAACAAGAGATGACCGTGATAACAAGGATAAATGAATCTAAATACCAGTCCGAAAAAGTAGGAATTTTCAATTTTGTCCCTATGTTGCCGGGCACCCAGTCCGCCTGATCTTTTTTAATTACGCCTAGCGGCAAAAAATGCTTTAAGAATTTGAGCGCATTCAGATTCCATAATTCCGTATTCCAAATTGGTTTTAGGGTGAAGCATATTTTTACCTAAAGTCATGAATCCACTTTTATCATCTGCAGCCCCATAAATCAATTTACCTAACTGAGCCCAGCGCAATGCACCAGCGCACATCATACAAGGTTCTAGTGTCACATATAAAGTACAATCGTTAAGGTATTTGGATTGCAAAAAGGAGGACGCCGCCGTAAGGGCTATAATTTCTGCATGAGCGGTAACATCTGTAAGTTGTTCCGTTTGATTATAACCTCTAGCAATTACCCTTTGATGAGCTACGACTACTGCTCCAACTGGGACTTCTCCGGAATCATAGGCCTTTTCCGCTTCTTTTAAGGCCTCTTTCATAAAAAATTCATCGTTTAAAACCGATAACATCTCCTTACAATTTTAGGATTACACTACTAAAATAAGCAGGGTTTTTATTTTTAAATATTTTTTTGCCATCGATTTTCTTTATTAAAATACTTCGGTCGCGGTAAACTTTTTCCTACTTTTGCACATGGAAAATATAAAACCCGATGCGAAGTTTATGGGCGAGGCCCTAACCTTTGACGACGTTCTGCTCGTTCCAGCCTATTCAGAAGTTTTACCCCGAGAGGTGGATATTTCCTCACAACTTACCAGAGGCATTCGCTTAAATGTTCCAATAGTTTCCGCTGCTATGGATACGGTGACGGAAAACAAATTAGCAATTGCTATTTCCCGTCAGGGGGGAATAGGAATGATTCATAAAAACATGACGATTGAAGCTCAGGCAGATCAGGTCAGAAGTGTAAAACGATCAGAAAGTGGGATGATTATAGATCCGGTTACCGTTCATCCGGATGCTACCGTTGCAGTTGCTACTGAATTAATGAAGCGATATAAAATCGGAGGAATTCCTATTGTTAATAAGGACAATACCCTCTTGGGAATTTTAACCAATAGGGATTTGAGATTTGAAAAAAACCTCACCAAAAAAGTGAGTGAGTTAATGACCACTGTCAATTTAATTACCGCTCCTGTTGGGACTACCCTTGAACAAGCGAGAGACATCTTACAAGAACATAAAATAGAAAAACTTCCAGTCATTGATGACCAACAAAAATTGGCAGGACTCATCACCTACAAAGACATCATGAAGGTTCAGGATTATCCCTATTCCTGTAAAGACTCCTATGGACGATTGGTGGTAGGTGCAGCAGTGGGTATCACTCATGATATGTTGGAAAGAGTAGATGCCTTAGTGAAAGTTGCTGTAGATGTGATTGTTATTGATACCGCCCATGGACATTCAAAGGGCGTATTAGAAGCAGTAGCTCGGGTTAAAAAAACCTATCCAGATTTACAAATTATTGCGGGTAATGTGGCTACTGGAGAAGGGGCCTTGGCATTGGCTAAGGCAGGTGCAGATGGGGTTAAAGTTGGAGTAGGACCGGGAAGTATCTGCACTACCCGGGTAGTAGCTGGTGTAGGAGTTCCCCAATTGTCGGCCATCTACAACGCTGCCCAAGGGTTAAAAGGTACAGATGTTCCTATTGTAGCAGACGGAGGAATTCGATATACAGGGGACATCGTTAAAGCCTTAGCGGCAGGGGCCAGTTCTATCATGGCTGGAGGACTTTTTGCCGGAGTAGAAGAAGCACCCGGTGAAACCATTATTTACGAAGGCCGTAAGTTTAAGGTTTATCGCGGAATGGGCTCCTTAGGTGCTATGAGTATAGGATCTAAGGATCGATATTTTCAAGATGTTGAAGATGATATACGCAAACTCGTTCCTGAAGGGATAGAGGGAAGGGTTCCTTATAAAGGCAATATTTCAGAAGTAATGGTTCAATATATTGGTGGCTTGAGAGCTGGAATGGGTTATTGCGGTGCAAACTCAGTAGAAAAACTTCAAAATGCCCAATTTGTCAAAATTAGTGGTTCAGGTATTTTGGAAAGCCACCCTCATAATATTACCATCACTAAAGAATCTCCTAATTACAGTCGAGGCAAATAGGAAAGGAGCATGAAGTATAGGAATATTTTTTGGAAACTATTGATATGGAAAATCATCCTTACCTCTTCTACTTTATGGGGTCAAACCAACGAATTTAGGTTTAGAAATGAAGTTTATGTCAATTATATTAAATCGGTTAAATTTCACCTGGATGGATTATTTCTCACCCAACCTATCATAGATCTCGGAAGTAATGCACAATTGATGCTTAGCTTTGATGATTTGTCTGGAGATAATAAAAATTTTACTTATCGCATCATTCATTGTAACCGCAATTGGGAGCCTTCTGAAATATCTGAAATGGAGTATCTGGATGGCTTTTCAGAAGAACGAATTACGGACTATAATTTTTCCTACAAGACCTTGACCAATTACGTTCATTATGAGGTTCTTTTGCCGCACCCCACCTTTAGTTGGACCAAATCAGGTAATTACCTTTTAGTGGTCTATGAAGACGAATATGAAAAAATCCCAGTTTTAACCCGCCGATTTATGGTAGTAGAACCCCGGGCTAAAATATTTCCTCAAATTACCCGACCAGCCCAGGCTTCTCGAACTCGAACCCATCAAGAGATTGATTTTGAAGTATTGGTAGAGGGTTTAAATCTCAGGATTCCCAGACAAGAGGTCACAGCAACTATTGTTCAGAATGGAAAATGGGACCAGAGCATTAACGATATTCCACCACTTTTTGATCGCCAAAACAGACTGATTTTCGACTACCAAAATCAGATTACTTTTCCGGCAGGAAAAGAATTTAGACCTCTAGATATTCGAAGTGTAAGATTTAGATCGAATCGGATTGAACGAATTGATGAGTTTATTGACAGATATGAAGTCATAATGATACCAGAATCGGAACGGACGGATCAGGTAGCCTTTAACTACAAAGATTTGAACGGAAATTTTATTATAGAAAATGCCGATAGAGGAGATCATGATCTGTCAGGAAATTATCTAGATGTTTTTTTGGCGCTGCAAACTGGTAATCCTATACCCAATCAATCAGTATGCCTAGTCGGCGGGTTCTCCGATTGGTTGTGTTATGAAGAAAATATAATGGAGTACAACGATAATTTTAGAGGCTATATAGGGAGGATGTATCTCAAGCAAGGGTATTACGATTATGCTTTTGGGGTCATTGAAAATCCTAATAAAATAGATGTTTATCCCGACCTCTCCACTTTAGAAGGAGATTGGTATGAAACCAATAATGAATACAGCATATTTATATATTACCGTCCCTTTGGTGCCAGATATGATAGATTGATTGGTGCGGTCACTTTTAGTTCAAGTTTCCCGTAAAATCCATCCATTAATCTGAAAGAAAAGGGCATTTATATAAATAATTGATCTTTTAGAGACCATTGCCTTAGTATTGTAAAAAAATAATTTTAAGATGTCTAGAATATTAGTGGTATGTTTCCTCCTATGGAGTCCCTATTTTTTGGTCGCTCAAGCCCCAAAAAATAAATGGAGTTTAGAGGAATGCATTACCTATGCGCAGGATAATAACCTGACTATTAAACAAGCGCAATACAATATTGCCAATGCGCAACTCAATGTCCAGCAGAGTAAGCTCAACAGATTTCCATCTGTATCTGGATCCGTGAGTGCAGGTAACCAGTACGGTAGAACCATCGACCCGGTAACCAATTCCTTTGAGACTCAAACTATTGGATTTAACAGTTATACCTTATCAGGTGGGATTACCTTATTTAATGGCAATGTCATTAACAATACCGTTAAGCAAAACAAATTAAATCTAGAAGCTGCACAATTAGATGCATCAGCTGCAGCCAATGATATAGGATTAAGTATTGCTGTTGCCTATTTGAATATTCTTCTATCTGAAGAATTATTGACCAATGCTGAGCGCAGACTAGAGCTCTCCCAAGAGCAATTGAATCAAATCAACAAACAAATTGAGGCGGGTGTTTTGCCGGAGGCGGCCAAATACGATGTTTTAGCACAGGTAGCCCTCGATCAACAATCAGTAGTGGATGCTGGTAATGCTGTAGCTATTAATTTGCTGACTTTACAGCAGTTTATGTTGTTAGAACCCAGTGAAGAATTTGATATTGTTAGACCGGAATTAGCTTTTGATTTGAATAATCTGAATACCAATTTCAGAGTGAATGAAGTGTATACCCAAGCGCTATCTAATCAACCGCAAGTTTTAGCAGCAGACAGAAGAGCTGAAAGTGCAGAATTGGGTATCGCAGTTGCCAAGGGCTCTCTGTACCCTTCATTAAATTTATTTGGGAGTTTGTCGAGCAACTATTCCAGTTTAGGAAGAACCATTTTAGGCTCTGAAATGGTAACTAGTTCGCAAACTTTTAGGATTGGGGGTGCTCCCGTTGAAGTGGAATTTGATAATGTAGTTCCTATTGTAGGTAAAAATCCTTATTTCGATCAAATTGAGGAAAACTTTGGACAGAGCGTAGGAATGAGCCTTCAGATTCCTATTTTCAGCAATGGCAGAAATAGGATTAATGTGGAGCGGGCTCAGATAGGATTATTGAATTCACAGGCGGGAAATCTACAAGTGAGGCAGCAATTAAAAGCTAATATTCAAAGGGCCATTACGGATACGCAATCTTCTGCAAAATCATTAGAAGCTGCTCAGCAAGCATTGGAAGCGGCGGAAATTGCACTGAATAACGCACAAAAAAGGTTTGAAATAGGCAGTATTAATAATTTTGAATTTACTACCGCTAGAAATAATTTCGATCGTGCAACAGCAGATTTTACCAGGGCCAGGTATCAATATTTATTTAATCTGAAAACCGTAGAGTTTTATCAGGGAAAAGGATTATCACTCTAATCATAAAAAGCATTTCAAAACTTCATAACGATGACCAAGAAAAAGAATAAAAAAACGCTTATAATAGTACTAGTGGCCGTGGTAGTGGTATTGGTGGTAGCGGTATCCATTAAGAATAAAAACAAACCCAGTGGGGAGAAGGTGGCTGCTGAGGAAGTAACCGAGAGGACCATAATTGAAAAAGTAGCTGCAAGTGGAAGGGTATTTCCGCAAACTGAGGTTAAAATTAGTTCAGATGTATCCGGAGAAATTGTCGAACTCTATGTACAAGAAGGAGATTCTGTAGTTACTGGACAAATCTTAGCAAGAATTGACCCTGATGCTTATCAATCTCAAGTGGAAAGAGGGGTAGCAAGTGTTAATAGTGCGAAAGCTCAATTGGCTAACTCCAGATCACAAGTTGAAAATGCAAAAGCTCAGAAAGAACAAATCTTAGCTCAATTAGAAAATGCCCAAGCAGCCCATACTCGAAATGAAGCACTAAAAGCAGATAAAGTTATTTCAGATGCAGATTTCGATCAATCCTTATCTGCTTTGAGAGCCTTAGAAGCTAACTTGAGATCTTCAGAAGCATCTATTCGGTCTGCTGAAGAAAATGTAAGAGCCTCAGAATTTTCTATTAAAAGTGCCGAGGCTAGTTTGAAGGAACTCCAAACGAGCCTTAGGAGAACCACTATCTACGCTCCCATGGATGGGAATATATCTAGTTTGAGCGTAGAAAGAGGAGAGCGCGTGGTGGGTACCATACAGATGACCGGTACGGAGATGATGCGTATAGCGAATCTGAATGCTATGGAGGTTAGAGTGGATGTAAGTGAAAACGATATTCCGAGGGTTAAATATGGAGACGAGGTAGAAATTGAAGTAGATGCCTATATCGACAGAAAATTTAAGGGTACGGTAACCCAAATTGCCAACTCTTCATCAAATGCAGCAACGGTGGCCTCTTTGACCAGTGATCAAGTTTCCAATTTTGAAGTGCGAATCAATATAGATCCATCGTCTTATGAAGACCTCATTCAGCCTAATAACCCTTTCCCTTTTAGACCTGGAATGTCGGCATCTGTTGAAATCAATACTGAAAAGAGAGCAGGAGTATTATCCGTTCCTATTCTTGCGGTAAC
>JBEAPR010000063.1:0-5363 GCA_041164265.1 Bacteroidota bacterium
ATGTAACAGGTAGAGTATTGAAAGTAGTAAGAGGAGACTTTGCTAAAGGTGCTAACCAAGTTAGCATAGACAGCAAGGAATTACCAGCTGCTGGAGTACTATACTACACATTGACTGCTGGCGAATATACAGCTACTAAGAAGATGATTATCATTGAATAATCAAATTCTTAAGAGTTAAAGAATAACTTTAGAGGGGCAGTTCCGCAAGGAATTGCCCCTCTTTTTTTGTCTATTTCTTTGATATTTAGATTAAAAAAAATTTGCATAGGTATTTATATTTTGTATTTTTGATGAGTTTTAAAAAGAACATAATCCCTAAACATGACATCATTTAAAAGGCTGCTCGTCCTTTTATCTTCTTTATTTTATATTGTTTTAAATGGTCAAGAGCCATCTATAACAGTATCAAGCTTTGATGTCAACGAAGCCAATCGACTGGACATTCCAATTAGAGTCCATCATTTCAATCAAATTGTAGGCCTGCAATTTACTTTAAGATGGGATTCCGATTTAATTCAATATGTGAGTGTGGATAGTTTTGGGGTGGATCTAAATGAGAGTGTAAATTTTGGGGTGGAGCAAGTGACTAGTGGATTTTTAGTTTTCAGTTGGTATGATGCTACGCTCGCAGGGGTTACCTTACCTGATAGTACCATTCTATTTAATATTCATTTTGAGGTTAATAATAACTATACTGGTGAAATTAAATTCAATTTTGGAGACGAACCTGCTCCGCGTGAAATTGTGGATACCAGTTATAAGGCTATTCCTGGAAATTTCATAGATGGATCAGTCGAGATCATGATGGTTTCTTCTAGAACCTTTTCAGAAGGAGGATCTAGCAACCTTCAAGACGTAAAAATTTATCCTAATCCGATATACGAAAAAAGCATTTTATCGTTAAATAGTGCAACCGATTTAAATTATTTAATAAAAATCATCGACCAAATGGGGCGAGTGGTGTACCAGCAAAAAAACCGATTTATAGCTGGTTACCAACAATTAGAGGTAGGCAAACATTGGTTTCCTTCTTCTGGTTTGTTTCGCATGGTTATTGAAGGAGAAGATTTTTTGATAACAAAAAACTTGCTGGTTCGATGAAAAAGAATTACATTAATTATCCCAAATTCCGACAAAAATGGTTAAATGGATTTCCAGCGTTCTCGCAGGATTGTTATTATTATCTGCTGAGTTAAGCGCACAGCCCGTATTTACGATTACCCCAAGTGCAGCGTCTGTTAATGCCGGGGAACAATTCTCTGTTGACATTGTCGTCAGCAATTTCACTG
Source organism: Bacteroidota bacterium (assembly GCA_041164265.1). Classification (GTDB taxonomy): domain Bacteria; phylum Bacteroidota; class Bacteroidia; order Chitinophagales; family Saprospiraceae; genus CALAZP01. Next base: position 1,292 of record JBEAPR010000063.1, read on the forward strand.
ATATTATAAGTTTGCAGTACGCCTTAACTTGGGACCCTGCTGTCATTGCTTTTGAGAGCATTAGTGATATTAATATTGCTGGTTTAAGTACCACCAATTTTGGCCTTCCAGGCAATGGTACCGTACCCAATAATAAAATCACGCTAACTTGGTTTCAAGACGCCTTAACCGGGGTGACCGTTCCAAACGGAACTTCTATTTATACCCTTAATTTTGAGGCCGTTAATGGAGGCACTACTTCCATTGGCTTTTCTATGGATCCTCCAGGAGTGGAAATTTTAGATGTGAATTTAGATGACGTAGGCATAACTGCTGTACCTACTACTATCACCGTTACGGGAACGGGATCTGGTGGTGGAGATACCGGTGGCGGAGATACGTCAGGAGTAGACCCTGTTTTAACAGATGGTTTTGCTATGATTGCTGGTAATTTGACTATTGCTGTTGGTGAGACGTTTTGCATACCGATTACGGTGCAAGATTTCAATTCCATTTTAGGAATGCAGATGAGTATTACCTATAACTCCAATGTTTTAAGCTATAACAGTGTCGGAAGTTTTGGCTTAGCTGGTTTAGATGGTAGTGCATTTGGAAACCCATCACCTGGTATTATTACTTTATCTTGGTTTGACAACGCCCTTACTGGAATTACTTTGCCAGATAATACGGTCCTATTTGAATTGTGTTTTGTAGGCCAAGCTAATGGTATTTCTGGTATTGGATTTTCAGATACCCCTACCTTAATTGAGATCAGCAATGCAGTTGGTGATATATTAGATTTTCAAAGTTCTCCTGGTGTTGTAACGGTGGGAACTGGGGTAGGCGAAGCAGTTGGCTTTACGCTATCAGCTCAAAGTGGGAGTTTTACGACAGGTGAAACCGAATGTTTGGATATTACTGCCTCTGGTTTTGAGGACATATTAGGTATGCAGTTTAGTCTTAATTATAATGCTTCCTTGTTTGATTTTAGTTCTGTAGGCAACTTTGGATTATCGGGTTTGACCTCTTCTTTTTTCGGCGTTCCTGGTAGCGGAACTACTCCAGGTAATATTACTCTGTCCTGGTATGATGAATCGTTAAGCGGCGTCTCAGTAGCTAATGGCACTTCGCTTTTTGAGGTATGCCTTACGGCAAAATCTAGCGGAAGTGGTACTTTAGCTTTTTCTGGTTCCCCTACAATTGTTGAGATCTCCAATTCTAGTGGAGAAATTTTAGACTTCACGGGGAATCCCGGAGCCCTTACGGTAACAGGCGGAGATACGGGTGGAGGCGGAGGAGGATCCGAAAATCCTAGTTTCACGGGCTTTGGATTAATTGCTGGAGATGTGGCAGGGATGATGGGGGATGAAGTTTGCGTACCTGTTACGACTCAAAGTTTTGATGAAATATTGGGGATGCAATTCAGTATGAATTACAATCCTACTTTCTTAGAATTTTCTCAACTCACCAATTTTGGATTAGAAGGGTTAACCTCGTCCCTATTCGGAGTACCAGGAAGTGGAACGACGGCTGGTAATATCACGCTGTCATGGTTTGATAACAATTTGGTGGGGATTACTTTGCCCGATGAATCCAAGTTATTTGATGTTTGCTTCACGGCCTTGAGTAATAATACCAGTACTTTTAGTTTTAGTGGTACGCCAACCAGTATAGAGATATCTGATGCTGCAGGTGATATTATCCCTTTCAATAGCTCTTCTTCTACCATTTCCATTAGTGAAGATGGTGGTGGGGGTGATACTGGAGGAGGAGGAGGAGATACCGGAGGTGGCGATACCGGAGGTGGAGGATTGCCTATTGATTCTATAGGCGATGGATTTGGATTGTTGCTCAGTGATGTCAATGTGATGCAGGGAGAAGAATTTTGTTTGAGTGTAACCACTCAATTATTTAACGAAATCCTGGGCATGCAATTTAGCATGAACTACGATCCTACCCTTTTAGCATTTGATCGGGTTGATAATCTAAATTTATCCGGACTAACGGAAAGTTTATTTGGTACTCCAGCTGGTGGTGGTACTCCAGGAAATATTACTTTATCTTGGTTTGACAACAATTTGACAGGCATTACCTTGCCAGACGGTTCACCAATATTTGATGTGTGTTTCACCGCTTTAGCGGATGGTTCTTCTTATGTAGTTTTTTCTGATACGCCCACCTTTGTTGAAATATCCGATGCAGCCGGTGAGATTGTACCATTTGACAGTAAAAGTGGGTTAGTAGTTATTGGAGAAGAGGTGGTCAACCCCACAGATCCAGAAGATATTACTATTACTTCTTCCTCTGTCAATACCCAATTGGATAGCACTTTTTGTGTGGATTTAACCGTTCAAAACTTTATTGATGTTGCTGAACTGAATTTTGATGTTTTATTTGATTCCTCTGTCCTGACTTTTGTCAATGGTTCAAATTTTGGGTTGACTGACTTATCGGAAACCAATCTGACTGAAGGGAACGGAGTGCTTAATATTGGATGGACTGGAGTTAGTCAAACCTTAAGTAATAATGAAAGGCTGCTAAGTCTTTGCTTCATAGCGAATGAACTGGGTACTACCTCGATTAATGCAGATACCTTGACGGGTAATTATACCATTCAAAACGATTCTGCCCAGTCCATTGGACTGCAAGGGATAGCAGGAAGCGTTGAAATCAGTCCCAATATCATTTCGACAGATTTTCTCTTAGAAATATCTGATATGGAAGTGCCTCAGGGAGCTTCTTTTTGTCTTCCTGTTAAGGCGTATAATTTCAATGATATTATTGGATTGCAATTGAGTATAGGATTTGATACTGCTGAATTGGTTCTAGATGAGGTTTCCTCTTTTGGGTTAAGTGGATTAACTGCTGGATCTTTTGGGACTGTTTTGCCAGGGAATATTACCTTATCTTGGACGGATGATCAATTGACGGGTCAAACCTTAGCCAATGGTACTACCATCTTCGAACTTTGTTTCAAGTCCAAAGGATCAAATGGATCATCCACAGTAGTTGATTTCATGAATACTCCTACAGCTATAGAAATAATTAATGTAAGTGAAGAATTGGTGGTATTTACAGGTTCTTCCGGAATCGTTTCGGTTGTTGAAACTGTGCCATTAACGTTTTCAGATACTACCATTACAAGACCTTGTAGTTTGGAGGGTACTGGCAGTATTGCGATTACTGCAAGCGGCGGTGCCGCTCCATATAGCTATCTATGGAGTAATGGAGATACAACGGCTCAGATCAATGATATTCCAACTGGAAGTTATACCGTAACGGTTACTGATGCTTCTTTAACAGAAATAGTGGCGACTTTTGATTTATTAGCTAACCCGGCAATTAATTTATCTGTAACTGTTGTCAATGCCAGTGGAGCCATGACCAATGCCAACGGCAGTATTGCGCTTACAGTGACAGGTGGAACCAGCCCTTATTTCATCAATTGGGATAATGGAGCGACCACTGCTAATTTGGATGGGCTGCAAACTGGCGAATATTGCGTTACTGTTATTGATGGGGCGGGATGTAGTATAGATAGTTGTTTCACAGTAGGCTTAGATATGCTGGATTTAGAATTAGTTGTGACCGAGGAAATGGTGAGTTGTAATGGAGAAGCTGATGGAAGTGTTGCCCTAGCAATAAGAGGAGGAGCCACTCCTTATGAAGTGGTTTTTGAAGATGAGGTTACTTTCACTTCTGCGAGTGGAATGGTCATTAGAACTGATTTGGCACCGGGTACTTATAATTTTACCGTAACAGATGCGCTAGACAGTGTTTTATCTGGTACTGCTACTATCATTGAACCCGATACTTTGATGATTTCAGAGGTGATTATAATGTCTACAATGGATTCTATCGATTGTACGGGACAGATCAATTTGAGTATAACCGGTGGTACTGCTCCTTATACTATGGAATGGGATCACGGCGTAACAGGGTTAGATTTGAATAGATTATGTGAAGGAAATTATGGAGGTACTTTAACGGATGTGAATGGATGTAGCATTGAGGTAGGCCCCATTGAAGTGGATTTATTTACCGTGACTTCTACTGTTACAGATGTCATTTGCCCTACAGACGAAAACGGCAG
>JBEAPR010000064.1:0-8653 GCA_041164265.1 Bacteroidota bacterium
CGCCAGCAATTGCTGGTGGAATCAATTTGAGAACAATGGTCCAATCAGCATGCTTATTATAGGCAACCACAGCAAAAACATCCGCAATCAATAAAATAGGAAGAACCAAACCAGCTGATGGTTTGCCTCCAAAAACTGCCGCCATTATGGGTACAATTAACATACCCAATCCTTTTAATCCAGCTTTAGCCAGACCAATAAGCAGTCCAGCCAAACCCATCCAAAACCATTCTTCGGGAGTTAAACTCTGTAAAATTGAAGCCAATTATATTAATCGTATTGGTAAGGTAAAACTTTTGAGTCTTTTACCGTTGATAATGTCATTAACGTTTTCAAACGCTCAATTTCTTCAATTTGGGATAAGGTCTTGAATAGCAATTTTTCATAAGTTGGAATATCCTTACATACAATCTTAATTAAAAAATCAGCTTCTCCAGTAATGATATAACATTCTACAATTTCTTGAATTTCCTTGATTTTTTCCAAAAATTGATTTAAGGCATTTTCTTTTTGCCAAGCGAGAGACACCAAAACAAAGGTTTTGACATTCAGTCCAATAGATTGCGAATTTACTTGTGCATGATAGCTTTCAATGATTTCACTTTGCTCCAATTTTTTTACTCTTTCTAAAGTTGGAGCAGGCGACAAACCAATTTTTTTAGATAGGTCCAAATTGGTTATCTTGCTGTTGTCTTGTAAAATTCTTAATATTTTTAAGTCAATTTTATCTAATTTTTCAGCCATTATAATTCATTATCGGATTGACGAAGGATTACCTCACTAAAGTAAAACACAAAAAAATAAAAAAAAAGATTTTTAAGTAAAAACCTAAATAAATTTTTTTTTACTAAAGAAATTCAAAATATAAAATCAAAAGCAATTATGGAAAAATTCCTAAAGTCAAGTAATCACTGCTTATTTTTTTGATAGCATTGATGAAGGCAGCAGTTCTTAAGCTTTGGATTTCAGGTTGCTCATTAAGAATTTCGCGCATTTGATGAAAAGCAGCAACCATTGTTTCCTCTAATCCAGAACGAACCAAATCAATTTCATCAGCCCCTCTAGCCAACATTTTTTTATCCCTCTCTGAAATAATTTTACCAGTTGCTTGTTCTATCATACTTATCATTCCTTGATTGATATTCTGATTGAACCGCTTTTCCATTCTTCCGAACCTCATATGAGAAAGATTTTTCAACCATTCAAAATAGGAGACAGTAACCCCACCAGCATTTAAGTACAAATCGGGAATAATGATTTTTCCCTTTTTTAGAAGTTCCTTTTCAGCAGGAGCAGAAACAGGTCCATTAGCAGCTTCTGCAATTATTTTTGCTTGAATTCGATGGCAATTTTCAAGGGTTATTACGCTTTCAAGTGCTGCAGGGATTAAGATATCACATTCCATTTCGAGAATGTCCTCCCTATTTTCTTTAGCGATAACTTGAACACCTGGAAAAGTAAGTATAGTACCGTGAGTTTTTCGATGTTCTATTAAAGCATGAATATCTATACCCTTAGAACTATAAATGGAACCTTCAGCTTCTCCTATTCCTACTATGACTGCTCCACCTTCATCCTGAGCAATCATCCCTGAATAAGATCCCACATTTCCAAGCCCTTGTATGATTATGGTTTTCCCCTCAATTCCTGGAGTTAATCCTACTTTTATCATATCGTCCTCTACACTACATTGCTCTCTAATTCCATAGAATACACCTCTTCCGGTTGCTTCTGTCCTTCCACGTATTCCATTTTGATTAACTGGTTTACCTGTAACACAACCAGCTGCATCAATTTCATCGCCTTTAAAAGTTCGATAAGTATCGTAAATCCAAGCCATTTCCCTTGCCCCAGTTCCGTAATCTGGAGCCGGAACATCAATAGAAGCCCCTATAAAATTTCTTTTTATTAATTCTGCTGTGTATCTCCTGGTAATTTTTTCTAATTCTTCTTCAGAGTAATCCCACGGATTGATTTTAACTCCTCCTTTGGCCCCTCCGTAAGGCACATCTACAATTGCGCATTTATAAGACATTAAAGTTGCTAATGCCATGACTTCCTCTTGATTGACATGCATGCTATAGCGTATTCCACCTTTAGTAGGTGTCCGATGATGTGAATGTTGAACTCTATACGCCTCAATAACGCGAACCTCATCTTTAATCTTGACGGGAAAATATATTTTATAGACCGCATTACAAACTTTTATTTGGTTGAGTAATCCCTCAGAAATTCCAGTGTATTTAGCTGCTTCGTCAAAATACATTTGAACGCTGTCATAAAAACTAGTTATTTGCTCACTCATTGTTTTTAATTTGATTTTCTAATTGGGTTATTTTCCGGTCTAGTCTAAATAAAAAGGTTACGATACCGGCGAATAGGACTATAATGACGATGACAACAACGTAAATCTTACCTATAGAATTTAGAAAATCTGCATTTTTTGAAACCGCCAGTAGAGGAAACATAAGATTCATCTATTCAATATTTAGGGGAGAAAATTAATTCAAATAATTAGTTATTGAAACAATATTTTATTTTTTAGAGTTTGCGCTCTGTGCAATAAGTTTCCCATCCAATAAGCTAATAAGGTCCAACCTATTATAGCTGGATAAAATACCATTCTCATTGTATTATCTAAGTCCTCTCCTCCAAACGCAGGATTACCTCCAGCACCTGGATGCAAACTATCTGTTAACCTTGGAATGATGTACAAAAGAGGAATTAAAGTAGCGAAAGCAAAAATATTGTAGACTGCACTGACCTTTCCCTTTTGAGTACTTTCCTCCAAACTACCTCTTAGGACGAAATAGGCAAAATAAATCAATAAGGCAATAGCTGTCATATTTTGTTTGATATCAAAACTCCAATAGGCCCCCCAAGTATTTTTTGCCCAAACTGCACCAGTCAAAAGTCCCAATATTCCAAAGAGCAATCCTACAGTGGCATAAGCAGAAGACTTTTCATCATAGATGATTGCCCCAGTACGCAAATATTTTAAGGCATTGAAAACTGATCCAATTAAAATAAAAATCATGGTAAACCATAGTGGAACGTGGAAATAAGTATTTCGAATGGTTTCTTTTAGTATATTTCTGAAGGGGAATGCCATTCTGGATGATCCAATCTCTAAATCTATCTTTTTCATCCAACCACCGATTTGCACACCCGCGCTCCCAGGGCTATGAGTAATAAAAATAGCACTGGGAAGAATAAAAGGTCCATCTATTCCATTGTAAATTAATAAGGAAAGTTCGACTACTGATCGATCAAATGGCAAAAGAGCTGGAATAACAAAAGTGACCTCTAATGTATTCTCGTCAGCTATCATTACATCCTGCCCTTGTATAAAAAAAGTAGTATCGCCTTTTAACCAAAGCTTTAAATCTTCCTTTCCCCCCTCAAAATGGGTATTGTAGCCTATTACTTCTATTCTCAACGAATCTCCAGCATTTGCACTTTTATGGCTCACGCTTATAATTCCTGGTTTGAGAGGAACAATCAACCCCGCAACCAAAGTATAGCCTACAATAGCTACACCGAGAATCTTCCACCAATGTTTTTTTACATTCATCTAATTAGTCTTTCCATAAGAATGGGAACAACAAAATTCCCAATCCCAACAGTAATATATCTAAGGCAAACAGCGTAATCAAATCTTGGTTGCTGGTACTGTCATTTATCAAACCAATTGCATCAGCTGAGAGTTTTAATACCACTAAAATAGTCGGAATGAGAAGCGGAAAACTGAGAATAGTGAGCAAAGAAGTTTTTCTTTTTACACCTGCGGCTATCGCAGCGGTAAAAGTTAATGTAATGGAAAGACCCACTCCAGCTGCCAGCAAAATCAATAAAAAATTGCCTAAATGCCTCACAGGATTCCCTGTAATAAATGCAAAACCGACAAAACACAAAAACGATAAAATAGTCACCACCAATAGATTATAAATTATCTTACTCACCATCAACTTGATAGGATCTATCAAAGTGTAATAATACAGCCTTAAACTACCACTTTCTGAACTGAAGCTTCCCGAAACTGAATTGACTGCAGTAAATAAAATAATGATCCAAAATAATGGATTCCAAAGATTGGCTGGAATATTTATAAAGGTAAGATAGACTACAAACGCAGTTGTAAAAACATATAAAATGCTACTCGACCAGGCTTGTCCTGAGCGCCATTCTAATTGCAAATCTTTTTTTATCAAAGCCCAAATTTCTCTATACATCCTATTCTGTTTGAAGGATATTATTAGGTATGCTATATTTGCCGCATAAATTATATGCAATGCGGACTTTTAGTTTCTTATGGTTCCTAACTGCTCATATCCTTACATTGCAAGCCTACACTTCATCTAACACCTTTTTAGCAGCAAAGGCTGAAAAAGGAGATGGAATTTATGGAATGTTGAGAAGATATCAACTTTCAGAAAACTGGTGCAATTTCGAGAAATTTTTAGAACTAAATAGCCTTTCTAAGGAAGCAAGTTTGCTTGAAGGAAAATCCTATCTTTTACCCATCGAATTATATCAATTTAATGGACAAACCATCAGGAGTAGTGTGGGCATAGATAATTGGGATATTGCATTAGCCATTCAACGGTATAACGAAAGCATGGAATCTCAACACCTAAAAAAAACCCGATATAAAAATGATAAGGAACTGTGGGTTCCTTATCACTTATTAAATTGTACCGAAAATCAAAATCAAGTCAATCCCCATTTATCAGAGGAGTTGAAAATTGTCCCATCTACTCCTAGAACCTATCCCATTTTTGGAAAGGAAAAAGAATTTACTCCACTTAAAAGCTCTCTACTCAATGGAAAAATATTTTATATCATAAGTGGTCATGGTGGGCCTGATCCTGGAGCTATGAGCACGAGAATAGGGAATGAACTATGTGAAGATGAATATGCCTATGATGTTGCTCTTCGTCTTACCAGACTACTAATTGAACACGGAGCTATAGCTTACATGATTGTGAGAGATAAAAACGATGGAATTCGCTCAGGTGCTTTCTTGAGCTGTGATAATGACGAAGTAGTATGGGGGGACAAAATTATACCTCTAGATCAACTGAAAAGACTGGAACAAAGAGCTGAAATTGTTAATACGCTTTACAAAGAAAATAAAAATAAAGGACATAGTCATCAACAGGCAGTTATTATTCATGTAGATTCAAGAAGCAAAAGACAGCGCACTGATTTATTTTTTTACTATCAAAAACAAAATACCGAGAGCTATGGATTAGCTCAGCAATTACATCAAGTAATGGAAGATAAGTATAAAAAATACCGAAGTAATGGCCAATACCATGGATCTATTACTCCAAGAGATTTATATATGCTTCGCAAAACACTCCCCTCTACTGTGTACGTTGAATTGGCAAATATTAAAAATCCCACCGACCAGCAGAGAATTGTACTAGAAAAAAATAGACAATATTTAGCAGAATGGTTATTTGAAGGATTAAAAAAATAAAGTTTTAAAATTTGTTATATTAGATGTGTAATCATACATCAATATGACCTCTAATCAGATTACTATTATTCTTACTGACGCCTCGAAACGGATACTTTGGGTCAATCAAAACTTTCATGCGTTAACAGGTTATTCATTTGGGGAAGCCTTGGGAAAAACCCCAAAATTCCTCCAAGGGACCCATACAGAAAAGTCCAAATTACTGGAAATCAATAAAGCTTTGTCTGACCGAATTCCCGTCAAAACTACGATTACCAATTATAAAAAATGTGGGAAGCCTTATTTATGTGAATTAATTATTTACCCCATTTTTAATACCAATAGCACATTATGCAATTTCATTTCTTTTGAGCGAGACGCTACACATGATATAGGTAAGGATAATTCTCCCCTTCCAAGTTTAGATAATAAATATTACACCAGTAGCTTGAAAGGAAACAAGGAGTTAGAAATTTATTTTTCATTAAGAGAAACTGTAGAAAGAGAGCAGCTTTACCTAAAGCCTGATATCACTATTAGCGAGGTATCTAAAATATTGAAAACCAATACGAAATATCTCTCTCAAGTAATAAATAATATCGCCCAAAAAAATTTTCTCCAGTTTATCAACGAGTATCGAGTAGAACACTACAAAAGAATTTTAAATAAAGAAAATCTAACACACTTAACCTTATTCGGCCTAGCCCTGCAATGTGGATTTAAAAATAAATCTACGTTCTACAAAGTATTCAAAGAATTAACTGGAATTACTCCAAGGGAATACCTTCAATTTCTCTAGTCTAGTCTACTATTCCACCACTTATTCGTTCCCCCTTTTTATATTGATATTCCATTGTAATATTACCATCGGGATTGTAAAACCTATATGGACCATCTTCTAATCCATTAACATAATAAATTTCCTTTTGCAATTTTCCATTCTTGTAGTCATATTCCTTGTAAACCCCCTCTAATTTTCCGTTTTTATAAAAGGCCTCTACTGTTGGTCTGCTAATTCTAAATGAAGTCCAAGGCCCATCTAAAAGATTGTCTTTATAATTAGCCATTAAACTAACCTGACCTTGTAAATTGAATTCGGTATACGGACCGTAAAAATTATCGTTGATGAAATGACTGATTTTCTGGGGAAATAGGAACTTTTCATTGTATTCGGTCCAAGCTCCCATTTTTTTTCCTTCAAATAAAAATCCTTTTTCTAATAATTTTCCTTGATCATCATATCGTTCAACAACATACCAACCTTGTTTTTCCATAGGAGTCAGTTGGTAGGCAGTCCATTTATTCAAATCTAATTGATCTGGATTCGAACAACCCAATAAAAAAAATGACCACCACAAAAATTTTAAATATTTCATAATTAGGGATTAATAAAAATATTTTAAAAGCCTAAATACCATTTTTCCAATATTTTTCCAGCTCTGCCCTTTCCCTTGTAATTCCTCTGCATATTGTACTTGTATAGGAACTTCTCCAAACCTTGCTTTTTCCTGATAGGTAATTTTAAGAATTTCGGTACAAAATTCATATCCATCAAAAGTGAAATGCATTTTAGCAGCCAAATTGGCATGAATTGCTTTCATACCCGATTGACTATCAGTAACAAAAAGGCCAGTTATTATTCCTGAAAATATGTTGGCTAACTTATTTATGATAATTCTATCAAGTGGTATTTGATTCACAGGATCTAAAAATCTGGAGCCAATAACTAAGTCTAAATCTTGATTATAAAGGTGATCCACTAATTTGGGGATATCGCTAGCAAAATGCTGAGAATCACCATCCATAGTGACTATCGTGGCTGCCCCTTTGGTCAGTGCATACTCAATTCCAGTTTGGGTAGCGGCACCTGCACCAAGATTCACCAAATGCCTAATAACTTTAGCTCCAGCGCTTTTGGCATACTCAGAAGTATTGTCATCGCTACCATCATCTACCACAATTATATTAGAAAATCCTTCCGATAAGATAGATTGTACCACTATAGCGACACGTTCACCTTCGTTTTTAGCAGGTACAACAATGTATATTTTCTCCGTTTCTTCCTTTTTAAAAGACTCTTTCACTATCTATATAATCATATATATTGCTAAACTTCCTGGTTGGATAATAGTTTGGCCATTATCAAATACCCTTTGTTCTCTTTTACCAGTTTCACTATTTTGAACAATCCTATCCGTATACAATAACTGTAATTTGGCATTTTTGTACAAAAACCTAATTAGCTTTTCATATTTTTTGAATAAACTCTTTTCAGGGGTTTTATCAATGTTTGCCATATTCAAATCTATAATGAGAAATTTTATACCTGATAATTCCATTGCTCTGGCTATATCTATTTTATCGGCAAACAAAGAATTTAGGATTTCAAAATTACCCAATTGATTGTCCTCAAATACCCTCTTTTTATTATTCTCGATAAAATACTGAAGGTTGGTTCCATTCCGATAGATTAAATTACTCTGATCTTTGTTGAGATAATCCAAAAGATCGGTGGGTACTTTGGTCAAAATTTCTTGATAACTATTTTGATCGACATAACCTGCTTGGTATTGAACTGATGCAGCTTCAGCCATATAGCCTTTTAATTGAGGAGTAGCATAATACCCCGAGAGTCTAAAGGTCAGCCAAATTAGCATCTGAAAACTAACCAATATTCCCATTATTAATTTAAAAGAAGTTGGAGATTCAATTCGATTTCCATAATTTTCATAAGCCATTCCTATGGTCAACAATCCAGCTGGAATTAATACAATCCCATACCAAGGAACACCGGAAGAAAGAATAACCCAGAAAAAAAGAATCGACATAAATAAAGCTACTGAACTATTTAACCAACTTTTTCTAGTTAGAATCAATCTAAGTAATCCTGCAAATACCGATACTAAAAGAAGATAAGTCCAACCTTTTATTACCACTAAATTTTCAAGTAACCATTGATTCCAATTTACAATGGAATTCTTCCATAGAGTCATCCCCCAAAGCGCTTCCTCTTGAAGAAGGGCTTCCTCTAAAGGAAGATTTTTACTAGCCGCGTATCCATAAGGGATAACCAGATAAAGATATAAGAATGCCAAAGGAAATAACCACCACCAACTTTTGGGGCGATAAAAGACAAATAAAATAGGTAAAACCGTGAAATAGAGAAAACCCACATCATAAGAATCAATA
>JBEAPR010000065.1:0-6185 GCA_041164265.1 Bacteroidota bacterium
TTACATTTAAATAGCCAGTTCTAGTAGTACCTCCAAAATTAGCACCATTGTTAAAGTTTGGGGTGCTTCCAAAAGTAATACTACTATTAAAAGTCGTACTACTATTAAAAGTCGTACTGTTATTAAATGTAGTAGAGCCGCTAAAAGTACCATTCCCATCTAAACTTAAGGAGGCCATTCTAGTATGATTGGAAAAATAATTTGAAGCAGTTCCAAAAGTTTCGGATACGCTTCCACTTAAATAAGTTTTTACATAGTAAGACCCATTGTTTAGTAATATAGCAGGTGTATTACCATCAGCACCAATATCTAACACCGCATTATTGTCTTTAATTTGAATTCCTGAGCCAACAGTTGGATCTGGATTTGCTGTCCCAATCCCCACCCATCCAGAGGAGGGGAAAATATTATTAACTCCAATTAATGAAAGGGCATAAGGAGCACTAGTTAATTTTGTCCTTGGAATCAGTTCTGAGCCCCCATCTACTTTTACACCCAAATAATAAGTAGTGTTGAAACCTATATTCAAAGGTGTAATTGTTCCTAATTCTGCACTGTACACGCCGCTGATTACTTCAACTTTATCATTGGTTTCAGTCCAAACAGGACTTCCGCCCGTAATTTGATCGTAAAGATTAAAAGTTATACTATATTCTCCATCATCAATAGCCCCTCCAAAAGATTTTTGAATGGTTCCTTGAACAGAAAGAGCCGCTTGACTAAGCACATAGTTAATTGGGAAAAAAAATACAGAACAGATAACTAGGTATTTCATTTTTTTTCCTCGATATTATTAAAATAAAATTACCTAGCATGAGTAAGCAAGAAAATAGGTTTTAAGACTGATGTTTTTGGTTTTAACTAAAGGATTGTAGATTTATTTCAACTTCTCTATTACAGCTTGTCCCAGTAATGAAAAACCTGTATTAACCGTGACCAATGCAGCCGTTCCCATCCAAAACCAATGTTCTGCATTTTCATACTTCATTATAATAGCTTCTCCCAATAAAGAAAGTCCTAAACCAATTAGCAGCAAACTAGCCACAGAAAGGAATAACCATTTTTTATTCATATCAATCATTTTTTTAAAAGCTAACCAAAAAGGTTCCATTACTTATTTAGAATAAAACCTCACCATATTATCAAAGGATAAATCTACTTAGCAAATCCTAAAATTATCTATTTTTATATGGACACATTAAAGAACCAACAAGGTTGAATTTCGAAAACCCTTAGCGCAAACTTTCTACTTATAATAATCCCCATAAATGAAAAATTACAAGGACGTAGAGGCATATCTATTAGACCAGTCAGAATCCATTATTCCTTTGTTGATAACCATAAGAGAACTCATACAATCCGAAGCTCCCGAGGCCATAGAAAAAATATCATATGGCATGCCAGCTTATCATTACCGAGGAAAGCCTCTCATTTATTTTGCCGCTCAAAAAAAACACCTAGGCATCTATGCTACGCCGAATGCTCATAACTACTTCGAAGAACAACTGCAACCCTATAAAAGAGGCAAAGGATCTGTCCAATTTCCCTACAATCGAGCAATTCCCTTCAAAATCATAAGGGAAATGATTCAGTTTAATCTAAATGCTATAGATCAATTAACCCAATAAATAGGTTCTTAAGGCCTCTAATTGTTGTTTATTCCCTAAAATAATAAAACTACTCCCAGGGGATAGTTTGACGTCTGGCTTGGGATTGACGTGGTAAGCACCCTTGGCATCTTTGTATCCGATGATATTCGCTCCAGTAACCTGCCTGATCGTTAAGTCTCTAATGGATACATCCTTGCATTTTAATGGAGCAGATTCATAAGCAATTTCTTCAAAACCAACATCTCCTACCTGTTTGTTGGTAATAAAACTAAAAAATTCAACTGCATCTGGTTTAGTAACTAATGTCGCCATATAAAAACCACCAATTTGATCGGGCATAATGACATGATCAGCACCAGCAAGTACAATTTTCTCTCTGGATTTTGGATGGATGGCTCTGGAAATGATATTAATCTTTGGGTTCAGCTGACGCGCTGTTAGAACGGTAAACACATTTTCGGCATCATCTGGTAGAGCTGAAATCAGTGCTCTAGCCTCCTTGATATTAGCTGCTAATAAAGCTTCATCATGAGTGGCATCCCCTTCTATAAATAATATATGTTGATCATCGTTTTTGATATTTTCTATGGTCAAAGGATCCTGGTCAATAATTAAATATTCAATTCCATGGTTTTTAAAGTGGGCAGAAACCTCTTTTCCATACCTTCCATACCCACAAATAATTACATGGTTCTTCAATAGTTTGATTTGACTCTCAATAGATTTGCTATACATCTTCTTAAAAATTTCACCTTGAATGACATGATAGGAAAAAACAGCCAATATATAAGCGATCAACCCCCCATTTAATAAAATGTAAATTGCTGAAAATATTTTACCAGTATCTGAAAGAGGCTGTACTTCGGTATATCCCACGGTCGAAATGGTTATGACAACCATATACAAGGCATCTACAAAAGAATAACCTTCAATTATAGTAAATCCCAATACTCCTACCACCAAGTCACCTATTAGGAGGATGCCGGCTGTCCGCAGGTTAAATAAATTTCTATTCATAAGTACATCTTAGCCATTTCAAATTTAAAGATTGAATAGCAGAAACTTTATATTGTTGATACTAAATCTAGTTTATGAAATCCTACTACTTGGCGATACTACTTATTACCTTTCTTTCCAATTGCACCAAAAGTGCGCCAAAGCCCCCTAATGTCATACTGATTATGGCAGATGATATGGGAAAAGAAGCTTTATCTATTTATGGAAATATCATTAACTCAACGCCCCACTTTGAACAAATGGCCTCCAAGGGAATTACTTTTAATCATGCTATATCGCAACCTCTTTGCACCCCCTCCAGAGTTAAAATCATGACTGGGAAAAACAACTACAGGAACTATGAATATTTTGGATATTTGAATTCCAATCAAAAAACTTTTGGAAATTTATTCAAGGATAGGGGGTATCAAACTTGTATTGCTGGCAAGTGGCAATTGAATGGATTATCGTATCCAGATCATATAACCGATTGGGACCTTTCGGAAAGAGTTAATAATTTTGGATTTGACCAGTATTGCTTGTGGCAACTCACCCAACCTCGGTCTAAAGGGGAGCGATATGCTGACCCCCTTATTGAAATGAATGGACAGGTGGTTCGACCAGGGAAAGACACCTATGGCCCTGATTTGTTTTCTAATTATATCTTGGATTTCATCACCAAAAATCAGAATCGTCCTTTTTTTGTCTACTATCCCATGGTTTTGGTTCACGACCCATTTGTACCCACCCCATCTTCAGAAAGTTGGGCGGATACGACCCTTCGCTACCAAAATGATCCATGCTATTTTGAAGAAATGGTAACATATACAGACCATATTGTGGGTAAGATTCGCAACCATATTGACCGTCTCAATCTGGCTGAAGAAACGCTAGTTATTTTTACCGCCGATAATGGGTCCCACCCCTCTATTTACTCCCTTACGGGAAATGGAGTCATTAAGGGGGCTAAAGGAAATACCATAGGAGCAGGTATTCAAGTACCTTTATTAGTGGAATGGGAAGGTCACCTAAAACCATCGACTATTTACAATGGATTGATTTCTTTTGCAGACTTCTATGCTACTTTTGCTGATCTATTGGGTGTGGAAATTAACGAAGAAATTGATGGTGAAAGTTTTCTAGGTGCCCTATTGAATCCTGAAAGTCATAAGGAAAGGTCTCCTTTATTTGTACACTATGATCCCCGTTGGGGAAAGAATGTAAATCGACACAGAAATCAATTTGCCCAAAATACAAAGTATAAATTGTATAGAGATGGGTTGTTTTATGATTTAGCAAAAGACCCCTTGGAAAGGTATCCCCTTTCATCCGATTCCCTCAACTCGAATGAAATGAGCGCATACGGCAAACTCCAACAAGTGCTTAATGATGAAATGAACAATGCCCAACAAAGTGAAAATCCCTTTGAGCCTTTAGAATAAAATTAATCTTCTGATAATTGGAGCATTTCAGAACCGGCTAAAAGAAATGCACCTACTCCATAAACTTCTGTCATATCTGCAGTGACTTCTTTAGGTTTTTCCCCTATAGGCTGTATCCACCCTAATTTGCCATCTGCAAAAACAAAACTGACCAATTGCTCCCAACACTTTTTTACTGCTGGGAAGTATTTTTCGCGATCTAATAATCCTGCATTGATTCCATAGGCGAGGGCATAGCAGAAAAAACCACTGGCACTGGCTTCAGGATTGGGATAACTTTCTGGATCTAATAAACTGGCATGCCAATATCCTTCTTCTCCTTGTATAGATACTATTTTTTCGGCCATTTCGATAAACAACCTTTCATAAAATGGACGATAAATAGCGTCCTCAACAGGAAGTTCTTTTAAAATTCGTACCAAACCTCCCATGACCCAGCCATTACCTCTTCCCCAAAATATTTTCTCTCCATTGGCTTCTAATCCTTTTTGAGGAAAATAGCGATGATCTCTATAAAATAAATGCGCTTCGGAATCATATAAAAAATCATAAGTAGCCTTGAATTCACGGTCCATAAACTTTAAAAATCGATTTTCCCCAGTGATATTCGCCATTTTTGCATATACAGGAGGAGCCATGAATAAAGCGTCGCACCAAGACCACCGCTCCAGTGATTGCGGATTGGAGTAATCTATCCATAAATCTCCATTGGAAGGATGGTCTATTACATAATTTAACCTGGCTAAGGTAGGACCCAAAATGCGATAACTGTCTGATCGATTTTGATATTTTTGATACATTTCCAAATACATCTGAGCTACTACTAGGTCATCTGCATGGTACATTTTTTTATGAGGTTGCCACCCGTAACGACGACCTATTTGTTGGAGGAACTCCAAGGAAGCAGCACCGTCATTAATTTTAGCCCATTCCATCATTCCGGCGTATAGTGCTCCATTGGTCCAATCCAATGGATGATGAGGAACCAAATCAAAATGATCCATCTGCCATTGTGCAACAGCCTTCATGACCTCTTTAATATTTTGGGATGTAATGGCCGAATCAAATCGATCAGCTAATTGATTGTTTTTTATTGCCGTTTTATATGCTGTGTAATGGCTGTAGTGATCAACGGATAGCCATAAAACCCGGTTTGAAAAGTGAGATGGTAAATTTCTTATTACAAAAGGTCGGACATTATCGTGCAAAGAATGGGACGTAAGAGGTTGATAAGTGAAGCTTTTTCCTTGATCTTGAGCTGTCCAATGTTGAATTTCAAATCGATTATTGATGGGTTTGGATAAATATATTTGAGAAGGATCTGTAGGATCTAATGCTATCCCTCCTGAGTAATGGGGCTCTGGATTCCTTTCCTCCTTTAGACGTTCCAATCTTGGGAAAGCGCTGCCGGCAGGGGTTAGTCTCTTTTGATTCCATTGGGTACCATTCCAGCTGGCATAATGGTAAAAATGCTGGGTCTCTTCGGGTAAAGTGGTAAATACTAAAGTGGGGTTATTATCTTTATCTATCGCCAAGTCCCATATCCAAGCTCTTGCATTTTGAGCTACTCCATCGTACACTTTAGTTACAGCGGATTGATTTATGGGCAATGTTTCTAGGGTTCCATAACTTTTGCCGGAGGCGTCACTAAATTCACCATTTTCATAGCGGAGGTAATAAATGGAATTGTGATTTTCATCCCTAGGATGTCCGTCAGTGAAAGCAAAGTGAATGGTTGAATAGCCATCAGAGGCCACTTTTAAATAAGGTCGGTTAACCGATGATTCAGATACTCCGGTAACCAATTGTTGTGGAACGGACCAGGAAACTCCTAAATCCTCAGAGGTAATAAAGGTGGGTTTGCTGTCATGCCCGCCTCTGAAGAATACATATATTTTATTGTTTTCTTCACTCAGCATGACGGGATTGGTGTAGCACAAACCCTCCCCCAATTCTAAGGAATCCAAAGGTTCAAAAGAGTTAATGCTTGCTGAATGAATAGAAGTAGTGTAATAAAAAGTACCATTATGTCTGGTAAAGAAAACCATAATTCGATCGTCTGGTAAAATCAGCAGCGATGGGTTAACGTGATCGTCAATTTGAAGGTACTCTACAACAGTATGGGTGTTTATTTCAC